>JAPKCR010000465.1 GCA_026421135.1 Sulfitobacter sp.
ATCAAGTGGTCAACCAAACTGGCCGGGGTGCGCACAGCGTCAGGAGGGATCACACCAACGGGCACGATATGCTCTGGCTCAGCCACGACGGTATCGGCGGCCATCGCCATGGTCGGGTTAAAATTCTGCGCCGTCAGCGAATATTCTAGGTTACCAAGGTAATCGGCCTGCCGCGCAGCGATGAACGCAAAATCGGCCCGAATAGGTTTTTCAACAAGGAATTTTTTCCCATCGATTTCCAACACTTGCTTACCCTCCTCCAGCACAGTTCCAAGACCGGTAGGCGTGACGACCGCACCAAGCCCCACTCCACCCGCACGGATGCACTCAATCAGCGTGCCCTGCGGAACAAGCTCCACTTCAAGGATGCCTGCGTTCATTTGGCGTTGGGTCTCGGGATTCAGACCGATGTGAGACACGACAACCCTCCTGAAGGCACCGGCAGAGACGAGCTTTCCGATGCCACGCCCCGGCAAGGCGGTGTCATTTGCAATCAACGTCAAGTCCTTTTTCCCTGTGGCAACAAGCGCATCAATGATCTTGTCCGGCGTCCCAACCCCCATAAATCCACCGATCATTATACGTGCGCCATCTGGCACGAGATCTGCGACGGCTTTGGGTGAGAGCGGTTTTTTCATAGCGTGATCTCACAAATGCAGGCCCGACTGTACGCGCGCGCCAAAACCTGCCCATTTTGATTGGAGGCGTACCACATGCTCAGAAAGCAACCTGATCGGCGCCCTTGAGGCCAAGAATCTCGCGAGCCTCATCCGGGGTCGCGATCTGCAAGCCCAGATTTTCGATAATAGCGCGCACCTTTTTGACTTGAACGGCGCTGGATTTTGCCAGTTCGCCGCGACCGGCCCAAAGGCTGTCTTCCAGCCCGACCCGCACGTTTCCACCGAGCGCCGCCGCCTGCGCTGCAATCCGAAACTGGTTGGATCCCGCACCAAGGACGGACCAACGGAAATCGTCGCCGAACAGCCGGTCCGCCGTGCGCTTCATGTGCATCACGTCTTCAGGGTGCGGTCCAATGCCACCAAGCAGGCCGAAAACCGATTGCACGAAGAATGGGGCCTTTACCAAGCCGCGATCTGCAAAATGCGCCAGATTGTAAAGGTGAGAAGTGTCGTAGCATTCGAACTCAAACCGCGTTCCGTTGCCGTAGCAGGTCTCGAGCACGTACTCGATGTCTTTAAAGGAATTGCGGAATACGAGGTCTTTGGAACCCTCGAGATGCTCACGCTCCCAATCGTGTTTAAATTCCTTGAACCTGTTCAGCATCGGGTAGAGTCCAAAATTCATTGACCCCATATTCAACGAGGCGAGCTCTGGCTGGTATGTCGCTGCAGGAGCTACGCGCTCCTCCACACTCATGTAAGGACTGCCGCCAGTGGTGATGTTCACCACGGCATCTGTGCTCTGCTTAATCCGTGGCAAAAACTCGGCAAATCCTTCCGGGCTCTGGTCTGGGCGTCCGTCCGGATGGCGAGCGTGCAGGTGAAGGATCGCTGCACCCGCCTCGACGGCTGCAAGGGAATCGCTAATGATCTCTTTCGGCGTTACCGGTAGATGTGGCGACATGGACGGCGTATGAATGGCACCGGTTACGGCACAGGTAATGATAACCTTGCCAGCATTTTTGTTATCTTTACTCACTTTTGGTTTTCCAATCGAGTTCAAAGCGTTTCTACGTTTCCATCAACGGCAAGGGATTGCCCCGACAGGTTCGCGCCGGCATCCGAAATCAGGAATGCAACAGTCGCGGCGACGTCGTCGAGTGAGACCATGCGGCGCAAAGATATGTTCTTGAGATATTCGTCCTGCATTGCGTCATAGCTGACGCCGGTTGCCTCGGCGCGGTCACGTATGACCCCCTCCATTCTCGGACCCTCAACAATCCCGGGAAGAACTGCATTCACACGAATATTATCGGGGCCCAATTCCTTGGCCAGACTTTGGGTCAGGCCTATCACACCGAATTTGGCTGCCGAATAAGGCGTCCGGTAGGCGTAGCCATGCTTTGAGGCGGCAGACCCCATACACACTAGTGCGCCGCCTCCATTTTTCTTGATCATTGGAATGGCTTGGCGCGCACAGAGAAACTGACCAGTCAGGCATATTTCGATGCAACGACGCCAATCTTCCGGAGATAGGTCTTCGAGATTTCCGGTTGGTCCCGCGATCCCTGCGTTGTTCACCAGCGCATCAAGCCCACCGAATTCTTCTCGAACTTTGTCAAAGAAGGCTTCGACGGCATCGTCGTCTGACACATCCGCCTGCACGGCGAGACAATCTCCAAGTGTGGCGCTGGCCCGTTGCAACGCCTCTGCGTCAACGTCACATATCGCAATCTTGGCGCCTTGTGCATGCAGAAGCCGCGCAATCGCGTATCCGATGCCACTCGCCCCGGCCGTTATCACGATTTTCCTGCCATCCAGACCCGGCAAACGCATCGCGGCCGGATCGGCTGTAACATGGGTTGAAGTTCCCGTCATTTCACTCTCCTTTAATTACCGAACACCGCATTCGGAGCCCAAAGCACGAGGTTCGGCCAGATGATCAGCAATGCGAGACCAAACAGTTGCAGTCCGACAAACGGAATGATGCCGCGATAGATGATCCGAATGGATATTTCGGGCGGGGCCACTCCTTTGACGTAGAACAGGGAATATCCAAAAGGTGGTGTTAGGAAACTGGTCTGCAGGTTGACAGCCACGAGCATGGCGAACCACAACAGTTGCTGCTCGCGCGAAATTCCAAGCCCGAAGTCCAGTCCTGCAACAATAGGTGCGAAGAGTGGCAAAACGATAAAGCTGATCTCGACCCACTCCAGGAAGAAGCCCATGATGAAAATCAGCAACAGCAAGATGCCCAACGTGCCATAAGCGCCTAGATCGAAAAACAGAATGGCGTTTTCGATCATCTCGTCGCCCTTGAGGCCCTTGAACACCATCCCAAAGATCGTAGCGCCTACCAGCACACCCAGGATCATGGCAGTGGTATTGCCGGTTTCACGGACGCAAGTGGACATAGTTTGAAAGGTCAGCTTGCGATTGATCGCGGCTAAGATCATGGCGCAGATCGCACCCAGCCCTGCTGCTTCGGTCGGGGTGGCCGTGCCTGTGGCAATCGAACCCAGAACCGTC
>JAPKCR010000466.1 GCA_026421135.1 Sulfitobacter sp.
CCCTGTTAACCGTGAGGTCCTAACAGTGCAATGCAGTTTTCCAGTAACTATAACGCAACGTATCAGTAATAACACGCTAAGCTTAGCAACTTGAGCCAAACACCAGCGGAAGGGGTTATCACTAAACACCCCTCCTCAGTGTCTGACACTGCTTAACCCCTTAACTAGCAATTTGCTAGTACAGGGAAAAGCCTAACATCTGTACAATACTAACAACTCAATTAAATGTAGGCGACTCCCAGAAGGGATTTTGAAAGGGCCTACCGATGACTAGATCAAGTCACCGGAGCTCACCAACCTCCTACATTTAACTTTCAACTTACTAACTCCTCAACTCTAACTACCTATTAGGCAGTTTCGAGCTTTGTACTTTAACTACACGATCGGAGCTAGCTGATGCTTCTGTAAGCACCTGCACACTCCGGCATCTAACATCTTCATTGCTAGCTGATGCTTCTTTAAGCACCTGCGCACAACGGCATCTAACATCTTAACTACCTGGCTGACTGGATGCGCTGTGCATATCCTCGTCTTGCTGCTCAGCCTCTAACATTGTTTGCATTATCCTTGATGTGACTAACTCCTCCCAACCTGGCTCACTGCCTGACCACAGTTCTGCCCTGCTGCTTAACTGTGCATCACCAAATTCGCCGAAATTGGTGCAACAATATGGGCGCAAGGGAAACGCATAACGCGCACCCTCCCCAGCGTAGAGTCCATCTCGGTGATTGTACGGGAACCCTGGCTGAACCAGTTCCTTACTTGAACGCATCGATGTCATGGTTCCAAACCCACCTCCGTGTGGGATCCTAACGCCTTCCCTCATGTAGGCATGGCATGCTAACATGTCATCTTGGAAACAGAACTTAACAAAACAGATTCCCGACCTTTGTGGATACAAACCGTTCCATCCTTTGTTAACTTGGTAGAACTGTGCTAACGGTCCGAACAACTTGAACATCTGAATGATCTTGCCCTCATGCATCTGGAAGGGCAATCCTTGAACATACAGTGTGAACTGCGATGATGCTTTGTTCGGCATGAGGTATGCATAACAGGAGTGGTCTGGGCCAGGCTCCATGTCCACAAACTCTAACAAGTGGCGAGGCCTGCCATGCACTTGTGCAAACGCTGCCGCCTCCCAAGTCCACCATTCATAACGGCCTGAATTGCGCACGTAGTCTGATGGCGCCCTAGAGAACTGTGTAAGTTTGTAATCACTTAACACTCCTTCGTTGCTGTTGATATTCTCTGCCACACCACTAGGATAGGACCAAACGTATCGGAAGCGCCAATCCCGGTACCGCCAGTAATCGCGATAATCCCCGCAGGGGTATGGCCAGAGGCAACATCAGCCAAGATCGCACGATCCAACGCCCCCGCATCCATTCCGTATCGTGGCCCGCTGCCCGGAATTTTGACCAGATTTGCCTGCCCGATCCCCGCAACCCAACAGGCCCGATCAATCGAAGAATGCACCTGATCCGAACAGTAGATTCGTAAGGCACCTTTTTGCGAAAGCCCGTCACGATTTCCCGAGAAACCCGTTGCAAGTTCCCGCATTGTCAGTACGGCCGACAGGGTTGCTGACGATGCGCTGTCTTGGATAACGCCGCTGAACCCCTTAGGCAGGTCCAACGCCTGGCGCAGCCAGTCAATCATGACCCCCTCGACCTCGGTCGCGGCGGGCGAGGTCTGCCAAAGCATGCATTGTGCCGCGACCGTGTTGACCAGCATTTCGGCCAGCATCGATGGCGGTGAGGCGTTAGCTGGAAAATAGGCAAAAAAGCGGGGGTGCTGCCAATGGGTCATGCCAGGCATCACAATGTGTTCAAAGTCCGCCATGATCTGCGTCATGTCTTCGCCTTGGTCCGGCGGTGATGCAGGCAATTGCGCAGCGATGGCACCTATTTGCGTTCGCGCACGCACGGGCCGGTCGCGCAAGGTGCTGTGATAGTCAGCCCCCCAAGCGGCAATATGTTCACCCCAATGTTTGTATTCGTCCCAGTCCATTATTCAGTCTTTCGTTATTTCGCCGCTCACACATTTTTCCGATCATGCACCAAGCATCGGCTCGTCTGCGATAAATTTGCCCTTCGCAAAAGGGCTGTCCTCCAACCAAGTAACCCTCATGGCGCAATGATCGGGCTGGCTTGGATTTCTGAATCCTTGGTATCTACACCTACGAACGTCGTCCCGTGTTTGAACCAGCTTTCAGGTGCCGGTGCCCCCCAAAGGGTCTGGCGCTGCGGGTCTTTCAAATCCCATTTGATTGGTTCCAGATCGGGGTCGACGGTCTGATAGTCCGAA
Source organism: Sulfitobacter sp. (assembly GCA_026421135.1). Taxonomy (GTDB): domain Bacteria; phylum Pseudomonadota; class Alphaproteobacteria; order Rhodobacterales; family Rhodobacteraceae; genus Sulfitobacter. The sequence continues at coordinate 2,311 of JAPKCR010000466.1, forward strand.
CAATAGATTTCGATGCGGTGGCCATCGGGATCAAGGATATAAAGGAAAAAAGCGTTGGAGATTCCGTGGCGGCCGGGGCCGCGCTCGATGTTTGCCACATAGCCCGTGGTCGACATCAAATCGAGCAGGTCGATGATGTTCAGCGGGGTCGGCACCCAAAACGCAACATGGTGCATTCGCGGGCCGGTTCCATTGGTGAATGCCATGTCATGCACGCCCCCCTTGCGGTGCATCCACGCAGCCCAAAGCTTTTTGCTTTCTTCATCTTCGGTGTATTCCGTCACCCGGAACCCAAAATCGCTATAGAACGCGACCGAGGCATCCACGTCATTGCTAAAGCAGTTGAAATGATCGATCCGCAGGGGTTTTACCCCGCGATACAGGGCGTATTTCTGATGGATCGGATCAAGCCGGTCCATCTTGTGATAGAATTCGAGCGGTATTCCCATGTTATCGGAGGTCAGCAAGGTGCGGCCTTGATAGGCGCGCTGAACCCATTCGGTCGGGCGGCCTTTGGACTGGAAATAGGTTTCTGCCTTATCCAGATCATCCTCATCAAAGGTCTTGAAGCCTAATACCTCGACCGTGCCGGGTTGTTCGGATTTTTGCAGGATGACGCAATGATGGCCGCGTTCTTCCATGGCGCGAAGATAAACATGGCTGTCGCTTTCGTCGGTGATCTGCAGACCTAGAATTTCTGTATAGAATTTGCGTGATGCCAGCAGATCTTTGACATTAAGGCAGACGTGGCTCAGCCGGATCGTGTTGAAGTCGGGGTAAAGATTGGGGGCTGGAACAGGCACTGGGGTCTCCTTAAATCCGAAGGTCAGGT
>JAPKCR010000467.1 GCA_026421135.1 Sulfitobacter sp.
GCTCGACGTCAAGCCGCCCTTCGGGCTGTGGCAGATTTAGGCGTTCGAATTGAACTTTCGAACTGGTCAAAAGTGCGTGGATACGACCGTAGGCCGAACGGGAAATGGAGTAGGAATTCCACCCTTCGATAGAGCCTTCGATGGGGGCCAGCGCGCGGCCCGCGATGATCGATGCGGCGATCACCATGCCGCCGGTGATTTGCCCGTCAATGGCGAGATATGCCCCCCAACCCAGCATTGCGACCTGAGTGAGCAGCCGGATAATTCTTGACGCAGCGGCCGTCACGATGTTGCGGTCCTGGGCCCGTACTTGTGCTGTGAGCGAGTTTGCCGTGTCACGCCCCCAGATTGTCACTGTCTCGGGGATCATGGCGAGCGCGTTGATAATCTGCGAATTCCGAGCCATTGAATCGAGATGCATGTTTGCCTTTGACTGGGCGATATTTGCTTCGGCAAAGGGCTTTGAAGTGATCCGTTGGTTGATAATCGCAACGACGAGCAACAGCAGGCTGGTCCCCACAACGATGGAGCCCAAATGCGGATGCACAAGGAATATCGCGAAAATAAAGAGCGGGGCGAATGGCACATCAAGGAATGAAATCAGCGTGCCAGATGTCAGAAAGCCCCGGAGGGTCTGCAAGTCACCTAATGTCTGATATTCGCGACCGGTACCATGCTGCGATGCATGCGCTGCCGAACTGAGGATGGGCGCGCCAAGCTGCACTGCGACTTCGACGGCAGTGCGCATCAGGATGAAACGGCGGAAGGCGTCAAATATCGCCTGAAACACAACCGCTCCAACGATAATGATCGTCAACATGATCAGCGTATCAACGGACCGGCTGGTTAGAACCCGGTCGGATATTTGGAAAAGGTAAATCGGGATCGCAAGGATCAGCAGGTTGGTCGCACAGGTCAGTACCAAAACCGCAACTAGGTTACGTTTGACAGCACGAAGCCCCATTTTAAGGCTGTTGCCGAAGTCATCCTCGCGTAACCGCTTATGGAATTTAGGGGGAGGGCCACCTCGGCCGCCGCCGTTGGCAGGTGGATCGCCACCGGATTTCTTGACCTTGATCGGCCCGGTGTCTCCTTCGATGATGGGGCCGGGAATATCGCCGGGTGTACTTTCGCGCGCTTCGGTCTGTGGTTGCGCTTTTTGAGCTGGCTGGACTTCGCTATCCAGCGATGCCTCTATTTTGACCTGATCGTTCATTGGCGAAACATCCTGTTCTTGTTGAAGATCGGGTATTGGTAGCGGTGAGGGTTCTTCAGCCGGGGCCTGGACTTTTTGTTCGTGCGGCACCGCGGCGTTGGCACAGTTTCTGCGAAAAGGTACTTCGCTGACGAAATCACTTAGAGGTGCCCCGTCAACCACGCGTTGGTCAACAGTGAGATAGAGCGCCATCGGCGTCCTGGCCGCGTTGTGCGTCGGGCACCTTTGGGTCGCCTTGAGCGCACTAAAAGTAAGGCGGCTTGGGGTCGACCTAATCGGCGCATCCATGTCTTTGTCGGAAGGGCTATAGTGTTTCAATGAACTGCCTTTGCCTCGGTGAAAATCTATTACTAGCTCAACATGTTTTGCATGATGTCGGTTTGGCTGAACGCGTCGTTAATCATGCCGTTGGTCATCGCGGCTATGTCATCGCCCATTGAATTCGCGTTGACATCATCGGTAAGAAAGGCAACCGCCTCATTCGTAAGATCGGCTATCGAGGAACCTGTTTCCAACACGTCAACATCCATTAGATTGGCCTGGTGGATCAGAGCGTCCGAATAGGTGCCGCCCTGCGCCATGACGACGCTGTCCATGCCGTTGTCTTTTATGGCTGCAATATTTGCGGCCACATTTGACCCGGTCGTGATCTTGATCTGCTCTTGCAAAGCAGCGGCAAAGTCGTCGCGCGCAAGATGAACCTGGTCGGCATCGCCAAGGACGTTTACTTGGTCGACCATATTCACGGTTGTGAAGTCGCCATCGACATAGAGAACCCGCAGTAATTCTGTGCCTGCAAAAGCGGTGTCTTGAACTATTTCATTTGAGATTTCGTCGTTCCCATTGGCAAAGCCATCAAGGGCGTCAGCATAGATCTGCGAAATCGCCGCATCCGTATCCTGGCCAATGGTTTGGATCATCGCCTGATTATAGGCTAGATTGTCGCCGGTTGAGACTGCAGCAGCAGGTGTGGAGGAGGCCCCCACATCCTCGGCAGCAGGGGCAGCTTCTGCGATCTCAATAACGGGTGCGTCAGGTGTCTCGGCGTCGGCCGGCGCGACATCGGGCAAACCGCTTGTCGCGGCCGCTTCTTGCGAAGAACCGTTGATCGCTGATCCCGTCACTTCAGCCGGTTGTGCCTCGGCGGTTTGCGCCGAGGTATCGTGCAAAACATCAATCTGTTGTTCGGGTGCCACGCTAGGTGCTGCGACCTGCGTTGGCTCCTCCACCATGCTTTGGATCGAAGTCGGGCCTGCCGCTTCCTCCGAAACTTCAGGCACGTCTAAAACCGATACCATCTTGGTCGCAGTTACCTGCTCTGAATCGATCGTATCGACGACATCGCTGTCCAGAATGATATTGAGCTGATTGACCAGATTAATGTCGATAAGGTTGCCACCAACCAGGATCAGATCATATTGAAAGCCAAATTCGTGTGCGTCAAAGCTGTTGCTGAGGCCATTCTCACCCAGACCCAAGAACGTTTTGGCCCCAGAGAATGTAACGACGGCCTGATCATTGTCGGTCGTAAATGTATGCTGCTTGACCCAGTTGACCTGCGTCACCGGGCCATCATAGCGCACAACGGTCCAATTTGCAGGAGCGTTGGCGAAAGTGGGCGCGGTCGTCGGAATTGTGTCGGGCGCATCCCCAGCTTCCGCTGCTGCTTCCGCCTTTGCGGTGGCGATGGATTTGACGACGATTGCTGCCGCGTTGGCCGCGATTGATGATTGATCTGCCAGATTGGTCGGCGAAAGCGCGTCGGTGATGCTGTCCTGGTCGACAATGACATTCACCTGCGAAATGGCGTCCATGCGTAACACGTATCCCGAAACAGCAATCACGTCAGCATCAAGCCAGTTGGATGTAATTGATGCCGTGTTCACCAGCGTATTGGCACCCGCTACAACTGTAT
>JAPKCR010000468.1 GCA_026421135.1 Sulfitobacter sp.
CGAATTCGAACCCGGCTGAGATAACCAAATCGCTGCCCGGCGCGCTTGCAAAACGGATCATGCCGGTCGCAAAATCGATTTCGAAATCGATCCCTTCTTGCAATTCATCCTGCTCGACGCCCACGCGCACCGTGCCTTGAACTGGCTTTGCAATGGGCCGATGATAGCTGTGATCCCCAGATTGATAGACCTTCTTCAGTTGAAAGTCCGTCTGCATCCCATCGCCTAAACCAAGAATCTGATCGTCAAAAGCGACACCGACAGCAGCCCTGCACGACTTGAAATCCGCCCAGTCTTTCCAGCGAAATCCGTACATCTGCCCGAACCGCGCCTCAAAAAAAGCGGTCAGGGCTTGAACGTCGTCAATCGACCGCATGCCAAGGCCAGCATCATAAACCCTGCGCGAATGAGCCCAAGGCGTGTTACGTTCTTCAAACCCGTTAGCAAGCGTGACCACATCGGTGCGCCGCTGCGGGCCACCCACAGATCCGAAACTTAGCGAGGGTGGAAATCTAATATCGTGAAAATCCATGTCGGCGCTCCTTTACCGGTTGCGGTTGCCGCTGTTCAGCGCGCGTGACATCTGCGCTGCGATCTGGCTTTGGCTGCGCTGAAACCCCTGCACATCCGGGGTCGAAATATTCATGACGACGGTTGTGCCCCCTCCGCCGCCTCCCTTGACCCCGAGCTTGCCATCGGGACCACGTGCCAGGGGCATGATCGCTTCCGGCCCTGCCTCTCCCATCACGCCCATGCCCCCCCGCATTCCAAACGCTGTCGCACTGCTGACAATACCGCCTTGGGCAAAGGGCATGACCTTGCCTTGGGAAAACGGCGCACCATTGGCAAACGGTAAGATACCCTGAACCAACGACCCAACACCTTGGCTGATCAACCCGCCAAAGTGATCGGCAACGGGCTTGATCGCAGCGTTATAGGTCGTGTTGGCCATTGACCGCGCAACCGTCGACAATGCGTCCGATAGCTTCATGCCATCGAATGCCACTCCGTCAAAGGCACGGCGCAGACCGCGGCTTAGCCCTTTTTCCAAGGTGGCCACGTCCCTACCGGTGCCGGCAATCGCGGTCCGCATTCTACGCAATTCACTGTCAAATCCAGATACCAAGGCGCTTGTTTCGGCCAATGTCCCATTCAACCGTTCGGCCCCGTCCCCTAGATCATCAAACCTGTCGTCAGTCATGTCTTGTCCCCTTCCGATGTGTCGGGATAGACCGCCATCAATGCAGCCAGCCCATCGCTCAATAGCGGTGCTTGTGCCCCTGTTGTGCCCAGCATCAGCTGTAATTCTGCCGGGGTCAGCGCCCAAAAGTCTGTAGGCGTCAGGCCCAATCCCTTAAGGCCCGCGCGCATCAATGCCGGCCAATCAAGCCCCGTTTCCCCTGTCATGCAGGCACCACGAAAGCTCGCGCCAATAGTTCGGCGGCAGCCGTCGCGGCACCCATCGGGCCACCGTCGATTTGGGCCTGTCCCAATGCGGCTTCCGATGTCTCGAACCCGCCCGCGCGCAATCCAGCAACTAGTAGACGCAACACATCCCGGCTGGAAAAGCGGTTGCTTTCGAACCGCTCGACCAAAGCGACCAAAGACGGCTCTTCCAGCGTCTCCTCAAGCTCAGCCAACGCGCCCAGGGTTAAACGGGCCACTTGAAGTTGACCGTCAACGGTCAGAGCGACATCTCCCCTCCAAGGATTTACCATGCGTCTAGACTCCGGTTTCTGGGTCAATGACCACGTCGGGCGTGAACACCAGCTGACCCGCCGATTGGAGGCTCAGCTCATAGGTTGCCTCGCCATTCAATGATCCACCATATTCAATCGCTGCGACCTGAAACGGGCCTTCGATGATGCCAAAGCTAGGGATCACAATTTGAAAATCCGGGGTCAGCCCGTCAAAGAACAGCTGCCGTGCACGTTCATCGGTCCCAGCATCACGAAATACGCCCGACCCGCTAATTGCCGCTGACCGTACGCCAGCACCTGCCAGCAACTCGCGCCACCCGCCATCGCTGTCCAACGACGTGACTTCAACCGGTTCCGCGTTGAAGCTGATCCGTGTGGCACGCAGCCCTGCGATGGTTTCAAATTGACCGTCCGTTGTCATGTCTACTTTGACCAAAAGGTCCTTACCTGCTTGAACACTCATGTCGGTTCTCCTTGAATATGAAAATTAGCTTCGGCCTCAACCATCCTGCACCAGCGCACGAAATCGCATGTCAATCTGCCGGACTTGTGCTGTGGCGATGAACTTGGCAGTCGCGCGCTCGAACTGAAGGCTCACCAGATACCCCCTGCTCAACCCGAGATCGGCGTCGTGCAGAATATCGCTGATAGCACCGGCCACTTGCTTGGCATCCGCAAACCCGGGGGCATCGCTGACAACAGCAACCCGAAAGCGGTGCACTGCCCCTGCGCCCGACCCGTCCGAGGTATCGCGGACGTCCTCCTCGCCAAGGCGGACATACAGCGGCGGCACATCGCCTACCGGGGCCGCATCAAAAATTGCGTTCCCAACCAAATCCGCCAGACCGGAGTCTGCTGTAAGGGCGTCAAACACCGCCTGCTGCAAAGGGGCTGTCATGGCATAGCTCATACGACTGACTCCTCTTGCGCGAGACAGATCAGATAGCGCCCTTGCGGATCGCGTTCGGCTACAGCCTCAATGCGGTACACCCGCGCGCCATCGCGAAACCGCTGTTGCGGCTCGGGCCGCGCGGTGCTGCCTATTGGCGCGGCGCGCACGCTGATCGCATAGCCCATCCGGCTGACTGAAACGCCTGCGGTACCAGCCTCCCGACCGCTCCGCGCCACAACATCAGCCCATAATTCGCCCAAAGTCGTCCACGCGATGCGGTATCCGCCCGCCCCGTCGCTCTCACGCGACGGGGCCTCTAGCACCAGCCGGCGGTTCAGATTCAGCCGCTTCATTGGCCAACTCCAAACCCAAGGCGCATCGGCTTGTACCGTTCGATTAGACTGCTGACGCCAAACGGCATGCAACCGTCGCTCAGGTTGGTTTCATGGCGGAATTCATAGTAGTGCCCGGCCAGCAAGAATACGGCCTGCTGCAAATCTGCAGGTACTTGCCCCCATGTCGCGCCATAGCCCGCA
>JAPKCR010000469.1 GCA_026421135.1 Sulfitobacter sp.
TTTCGGGCGAGGCGTGGGTCGCCGAGGGGGCCAAAGTTGGCTACCTCGAGCAAGAACCCTATCTGGACCCTGCCCTGACCGTGCGTGAAAACGTAATGCTGGGTGTAAAGAAAAAGAAGGACATCCTTGATCGCTATAACGAGTTGGCGATGAATTATTCTGACGAAACCGCAGACGAAATGGCCGCTTTGCAAGACCAGATTGACGCAGAAAACCTGTGGGATCTCGACAGCCAGATCGATGTATCCATGGAAGCCCTGCGCTGCCCCGCGGATGACGCCGATGTGACGACCCTTTCAGGTGGTGAAGCCCGCCGCGTTGCCCTGTGCAAACTGCTGCTTGAAGCACCGGAAATGCTGTTGCTCGATGAACCGACCAACCACTTGGACGCTGAAACAATCGCATGGCTGCAACAGCACCTGATCGACTACAAAGGCACGATCCTGATCGTGACCCACGACCGTTACTTCTTGGACAACATTACAAGCTGGATCCTTGAGTTGGACCGCGGCAACGGCATCCCTTACGAAGGCAACTACTCAAACTGGATCGACCAGAAAGCCAAACGGCTTGAGCAGGAAGCCCGCGAAGACAAGTCCAAGCAAAAGACACTGTCGCGCGAACTTGAGTGGATGCGTCAGGGGGCCAAGGCCCGTCAGGCGAAATCCAAAGCGCGGATCAAGTCCTATAACGAGATGGCCGACAGTTCAGAGCGCGAACGCTTGACCCGCGCCCAGATCGTTATTCCCAACGGTCCACGTTTGGGCAGCAAAGTGCTTGAAGTCGAAGGACTGTCCAAGGCTATGGGCGATAAGCTGTTGATCGAGAACCTCGAATTCTCGCTGCCGCCCGGTGGTATCGTCGGCGTGATTGGCCCCAACGGTGCCGGCAAGTCGACCCTGTTCAAGATGATCACTGGCAACGAAGTTCCCGACAAAGGTACGATTTCTATCGGGAATACCGTGGACTTGTCCTATGTCGACCAGTCGCGGGACGACCTGAACCCTGACGATAACGTTTGGCAGGCGATTTCCGGTGGGGCCGAGATCATCAAATTGGGTGACGCTGAAGTGAATTCTCGCGCGTATTGCGGCGCGTTCAACTTCAAGGGTGGCGATCAACAGAAGAAAGTCGGCCTGCTATCAGGTGGTGAACGCAACCGCGTGCACATGGCGCGTCTGCTGAAAGAAGGCGGCAACGTATTGCTGCTCGATGAACCTACCAACGACTTGGATGTTGAAACCCTGCGCGCCCTCGAAGACGCCTTGGTTGATTTCGCCGGTTGCGCCGTGGTCATCTCGCACGACCGTTTCTTCCTTGACCGGATTTGTACGCACATCTTGGCGTTCGAAGGCAATGCGCATGTCGAATGGTTTGAGGGTGGCTTCACTGACTATGAAGAAGACAAACAACGCCGTTTGGGCGCAGACGCTTTGGAACCCAAGCGCCTGAAGCACAAGAAGTTCTCGCGCTAAGCCAATTTAATTACAGAACAAAAAATCGGGGGCATCGAAAGGTGCCCCCGATTTCGTTTGATCTAAACTTCGAAAGAAAACAGACTATCGAGGCAGTCACTGGCAGTGTCATCGATTGATAAGTCTTGCCCGATATGTTCCCGCACCTTGTTGCAAGCCGACCGCCCCGTCCACAATCGCTGCGGTGAAATGGATTGGACAGAAACTTCCACTGTAGAGTTACGGCCTTCTTGAGATACCATCCAACCTTGGGCCAGCTCATCTTCGATAAGGCGCTGAACACTAGCTGAATCAACCCGATTGCGGGCCAGAATAGCAGTCACAAGAACGCCATTTCCCGCATATCCTAGAATGCAGCGGTGCCGTTGCAGCGCGATGATCGACGCTTCTGCGACGCGAACCATCTGGCTGCAAAATTCAGCGGGGGTCAGGGCATCAAATATATTGCGTATCTGTGGCAACCTGATAGCGATCAGGTTCATCGCATAGCACCCTTCGGGCAAGCGCAGCAGACGGTTCTCGAAACCGTTCAAATCGTAGACATCCGGCACCCCTAGATCAAAGCTCTCTTCGCATCTGATCTTCATCAATCTGGTCAATTCGGCCAGTGAATGATGCGCGACCTGTTCGCGGCGCAGGCTGTCATTCAGCAAACCAGCCGTGTTGATGCGGGCACCCAATTCGACCCCATTCAAAGGCTTATAGATAAAATCTGTCGCCCCTGCCTGAAATGCACGTTCCATCAAATCATGCGTCGTGCTTGCGGTGACCATCAGTATCGGCGTGTTCCGATACTTTATCAGGCTACGCAACTCTGCGCACAAAGTAATGCCATCAATGCCAGGCAACATGATATCAAGTAAGAAACAGTCGAAATCTGTGTCGCTGTCCTCTAGCAACGCAAGCGCACCTTCCGCATGTTCCGCACATACAAGATCAAACCCGTGTTGGGCGGTCAGGCAGTTTCTCAACATATCTAGTATGGTCGGGTCGTCATCGACGGCTAGAATTCTCATATTTTGACCTGCTCACTTTTAACCGGACTGTCGCCCTTGAACCAAATAACAGCCCCCAATTTGGCGAGTTTATCGGGCAATTTTGTGGTCAAACCTTCATAATATCCCACCAGAGCCCGCCAAGGCAGTAGCCTGAAAAACAAGGGGCTCATCGGCTTAGTCCCTTTAAAATATGGCGGGAATGTGCGGATTTCGGCAATATTTCGCTGCACCATATGTGCTGCGGCCGCCCCCCTTGCGCGAATCTCCCGGCTCTGGCATACGATTTGTGCAAACGTTATTCTTTTTCGACCCACTGTCTCCTATACGGCGTTCAGACTTCGATCCAGACCGACAACGCCAAGCCATCGCACGATGCGGATGGTACACTAAAGGAGACTACGGATATGGCCACTGGCACCGTAAAATGGTTCAACACAACAAAAGGCTTCGGCTTTATCGCTCCCGATGGCGGCAGCAAAGATGTATTCGTACACATCTCTGCAGTTGAGCGCGCAGGCCTGACCGGTCTGGCCGACAACCAGAAAGTGACATTTGACATTGAAGCTGGCCGTGACGGTCGCGAATCTGCTTCGAACATCGCATTGGCATAAGCCAATTTAGGCCTCGGCCTATGCAAGAATTTG
>JAPKCR010000019.1 GCA_026421135.1 Sulfitobacter sp.
TCTTGACCTCGATATACGGCACGGTGTGCGCCCCACATTCAGAGCCGATCAGCAAGCTGTCGCACTGCGTATAATTACGCGATTCCTTGGCCTTAGGGTGCATAGACACCAGCCCACGATAGGTGTTCTGCGCCTTGCCAGCGCTGATCCCTTTGGACACGATGCGCGACTTGGTACGTTTGCCCAGATGGATCATCTTGGTGCCTGTATCGGCCTGCTGCATGTTGTTGGCGATGGCGATGGAATAAAACTCGCCCTGACTGTCGTCGCCGCGCAGGATGCATGACGGGTATTTCCACGTCACGGCAGAGCCGGTTTCAACTTGGGTCCACATCACCTTGGCACGGTCGCCCCGGCAATCGGCACGCTTGGTCACAAAGTTGTAGATCCCGCCTTTGCCATTCTCATCGCCCGGATACCAGTTTTGCACGGTCGAGTATTTCACTTCGGCGTCTTCTTCGATGATGATCTCGACCACGGCAGCGTGCAGTTGCGATTCGTCGCGCTGTGGTGCGGTACAGCCCTCAAGATAGGACACATAGGACCCCTTGTCGGCGATGATCAACGTGCGTTCAAACTGGCCGGTGTTTTCAGCGTTGATGCGGAAATAGGTGGACAGCTCCATCGGGCAGCGCACGCCCGGCGGCACGTAAACAAACGACCCGTCCGAAAACACAGCAGAATTCAGCGTCGCGTAAAAATTGTCATTCACCGGCACAACCGAACCAAGGTACTTCTTAACCAGTTCAGGGTGGTCGCGGATCGCCTCGGAGATAGAACAAAAGATCACCCCCGCCGCTTTCAACTCTTTCTGGAAGGTAGTTCCCAAGGAAACGGAGTCAAAAACCGCATCCACAGCAACCTTGCGCGGCGCATCGGTCAATTCTTCTGCACCCTCAACACCGGCCAAAAGCGCTTGCTCTTTCAACGGAATGCCCAGCTTTTTGTAGGTGGCGAGCAACTTTGGGTCGACATCATCCAGCGACTTGGGCTTGACCGCCATCGATTTTGGGCGCGCATAGTAATACTGGTTCTGGAAATTGATCTCGGGGTAATCAACCATGGCCCAGTTGGGTTCTTTCTTGGTCAACCACACCTCGTACGCTTCCAGACGCCACTGCGTCATCCACTCAGGCTCACCGTTCTTTTCCGAAATCAACTTGACGATGTCGGTGTTCAAACCCAGCGGCGCATACTCCATCTCGATGTCGGTGGACCAGCCATGCTTGTAAGCACCGCCAACTTCGCGCACCGCATCAACGGTTTCCTGATCGACGCCGTCTTTTACTATCGTAGTGTCCACGCTCATATTCCTCTCGCTTCAGGCATCACGCCGCCCGCATCTTGTGTTTCTCGAATTTCATTGCCCAGGCTTGTGCAAAGCGCTGTACATCGTTTTGTGTTGTCTCAAGGCCAAGCGACACACGGATCGCACTTGCGGCGTCGGTGTCATCATACCCCATGGCCTGCAAGACCTTACTGGCCTTTACCTTGCCACTTGAACACGCAGACCCAGCCGAAACTGCGAATCCAGCCAGATCCATCTGCATCACTTGTGTCTCGCCCTTCCAACCGGGGGTCAAAATGCAAGTGGTGTTTGGCAGACGCGGCATGTCTTTACCTATAAAAATAGTCTGATCAGACGCAGCCGCAATAGTGTTTTCTAGAATATTTCTAAACTCGGCCACTTCATCCCACCGTCCTGCAGCCACATCACGGTCCGCCGCCTCGGCAGCAGCCCCGAATCCAGCGATCCCGATTAGGTTTTCGGTCCCCGACCGGCGGTTCATTTCCTGCCCCCCGCCCCGCAAAATGGGTTCAGGGTCATTGGCGGTAAAGTTGATCAACGCCCCTACGCCTTTCGGCCCGCCCATCTTATGCGCTGACAAGATGGCATAGGATGGTGTCTCGGCCTGGTAGGTGACAGGCATCTTGCCGGCCAACTGCGTGATGTCGCAGATCGTCGAATATTGATCGCCGCTGCCAATGACCCGGCCAGAGTCCCCTAAAATTCCGGTTTCACTGTTTGCCGCTGAAACTGCGACCAGACCGGCACCCGATGCCTTGCCTGAAGCGAAACTCACTTCAACCTCGCTCCATACGCCCAGACAGTCATGCTCTGTCGCAAGCGCGCCGAAAACTCCACCGTGTCGCGGCTTCTGGGCGACAGCCAGGGCCGCAGCTTCGGTCGCACTGCTGGTAAATATTACCTGCGTCGTTTTACACCCGACGAGATTCGCAACCTGTGCGCGGGCACGCTCTACCAACATCTTGGCCGCACGCCCCTCGGAATGAACACTGGACGGATTACCAACCACATCCATCGCCGAAACCATCGCCGCCCGCGCTTCAGGCCGCAAAGGCGTCGTTGCGTTATGATCCAGATAAACTCTCACAGCACATTCCAAATGGATTCACATTCCAGTGGGTTTAAGGGACAAAGTCCCTCATTCTTAGCCAAAAGAAATCGCGCCTGTGCAGCCATCAGCCCAATTCCTCGTCGACCACCGCAAACAAGTTCGGGACAGCCGGACAGGGGGCCAACTCGTTTGCCACCACATCCGACAGCCGGGTCTGATGCAAATAAACATAGACTTGCGCGCTAAGCCCTTCCCACAATCGGTTCGTCAAAGACTGCGCCCGACTGCCCGACGAACCGCCCGATGCCCCTGCCCCGACATGCATAGCGTCGACCTTTTCATCGACGGCACCCAAAACATCAACCACCCGGATGTCAGACGCAGGCCGGCCCAAACGGTATCCGCCACCGGGGCCGCGGACGGATGCAACCAACTCGGCACGGCGCAGCTTGACGAAAAGCTGCTCAAGATAGGGCAACGAAATCGACTGGCGCTCGGCGATATCGCCCAACGACACCAAAGCACCGCTTGGTTGCAGCGCTATATCGGTCAGGGCCACCATGGCATAGCGCCCTTTGGTCGACAGCTTCATCGCAATGATCCCTTTGCCAAATTCGCCTGTTTGATTGACGGCGACGCCTGAAATGCCTAAGTGCAATGCCTGACCCCCAGAAACGCTGGGATCACGCAAGTTAGAACCGTTCTAAGATGTCTTAGCGAATTCGTCAACTATTCCGCTGGACCTTTAGAACCAAAAGCAGGGACGCCCATGCCCGAGGTTATTTTTCCCGGACCCGAAGGCCGCCTCGAAGGCCGCTACCATCCGCAAAAAGAGCGCGACGCGCCAATTGCTATTTTGCTGCATCCGCACCCTCAATTTGGCGGAAACATGAACCACAAGGTTGTGTATAATATGCACTACGCCTTTTATAACATGGGCTTCACGGTCCTGCGGTTCAATTTCCGGGGCGTTGGCCGCAGCCAGGGCGAATATGATCAAGGGATCGGCGAACTGTCCGATGCCGCGTCAGCGCTTGATTACCTGCAGTCGATGAACAACAACTCCAAGCATTGCTGGGTTGCCGGTTTCTCGTTCGGCGCTTGGATCGGGATGCAGCTTTTGATGCGCCGCCCTGAAATCACCGGTTTTATTTCGGTTGCACCACCTGCCAACATGTATGACTTCAGCTTCCTTGCGCCCTGCCCGGCATCGGGTCTGGTGATCAATGGCACCGCTGACCGCGTGGCACCGCCAGCCGATACGGTGAACTTGGTTAATAAACTGCACGAGCAAAAAGGCATCACCATCACCCATCAAGAGATCGAGGGTGCCGGTCACTTCTTTGAAGAGCCGCATATGGAAACGCTGATCACCTCTACCACCGATTACGTCAAACGCCGCTTGACCGAGACGACTCGCTAATGGCTGACCAGAACGTCACGGATATGGCCAACCAACTGGCCGAAGAATGTCTGGCTGTTCAACGCGAGACCGGAAACGAGCGCCTGTTTATGGAGGTCGCTTCCGTTCTCGGGGCGTCCTCCCAGACCATGGAAGAGGCGTTTGTAACGGCCATTCGCACCCGGATGGCAACATTTCAAGGCCGTGCGTTTCTGGAAAAGTCACTCGCAGCCCATAAGGCGAAAGCCCCCCAAGAATGACCCAGCGGCTTGAGCAGCAAATCGCCTTTCTTAACGAGGCGGACAAGCTCAAGTCTGTCATGCGCGGGACGTTGCTGTGCGATGGGTCGCGGTCGGAGAATTCTGCAGAACATAGCTGGCATTTGACGTTGTATGCCTTGGTTCTGGCTGATCAGGCAGGCCCAGATGTCGACATGATCCGCGTCATCAAAATGCTGATCCTTCACGATATAGTCGAAATTGATGCGGGCGATAATCCGATCTTTGGCAGCTATGACGCCTCTGATATGGAAGCGCAGGAACAGGCTGCGGCAGATCGCATATTTGGACTTCTTCCCAAAGACTTGAGGGACGATCTTCGCGCTGCATGGGAGGAGTTTGAAGCCAATCGGACCCCGACCGCGCAATTCGCCAAATCCCTTGATCGGTTTCAACCACCTATGCAAAATCTTGCAGCAGGCGGGGGCAGTTGGATCGATTATAATGTGACCCATGACCAGTTTGTCGAAAAAGTAGGCATGAAAATCGAGTCAGGTGCGCCGGGGCTGTGGGAATATGCCCGCAGACGCGTTTCCACTTGGTTTGCCGCCCATACATAGATCAGATTTACTTCACATTCACACTGATGGTGCAAAGCACAGCGTAGAATGAATTGACAGCGATAGCCCAATCCAAAGGAAGAGCGCACCAATGACCAAGATCAAGGTGGATAACCCGATTGTCGAACTCGACGGCGATGAAATGACCCGCATCATGTGGGATTTCATCAAGAAAAAGCTGATCCTGCCCTATCTCGACATTGACTTGAAATACTACGATCTGGGGATGGAGGTCCGCGACGAGACCAACGACCAGATCACCATCGACGCGGCCAATGCGATCAAGGAATACGGCGTTGGCGTTAAATGCGCGACGATCACCCCTGACGAGGCGCGAGTCGAAGAATTTGGGCTGAAAGAAATGTGGCGGTCCCCCAACGGGACGATCCGCAACATTCTTGGCGGCGTAATTTTCCGCCAGCCCATAATCTGCGAAAATGTGCCGCGCCTTGTGCCCGGCTGGACGAAACCCATCGTCGTGGGCCGACACGCCTTTGGGGACCAGTACAAAGCCACCGATTTCAAATTCCCTGGCAAGGGCAAACTGACGTTGAAGTTCGTCGGCGAAGACGGCACCGAGATTGAGCGCGAAGTGTTTGACGCACCGGATTCAGGCGTCGTAATGGCGATGTATAACCTTGATAAATCCATCATTGATTTCGCCCGCGCGTCGATGAACTATGGCCTAAACCTTGGCTGGCCGGTGTATCTGAGCACCAAGAACACGATCCTCAAGCAATATGACGGACGTTTCCTTGAGCTGTTCCAGCAAATCTACGAGACTGAATTTGCTGACAAATTCAAAGCTGCGGGCATTACTTACGAACACCGCCTGATCGACGATATGGTCGCCTGCGCGATGAAGTGGAACGGCGGCTATGTCTGGGCCTGTAAAAATTACGACGGCGATGTGCAGTCCGACACCGTGGCACAGGGCTTTGGTTCACTTGGGTTGATGACCTCGGTTTTGATGACGCCAGACGGCCAGACAGTGGAGGCAGAAGCCGCCCACGGCACTGTCACCCGCCACTATCGCCAGCATCAAAAGGGCGAAGAGACATCGACCAATTCGATCGCGTCGATCTATGCGTGGACCGGTGGCCTAAAACATCGCGGCAAACTGGACGGGAACGATGCGCTTACCCGCTTTGCCGAGACGTTGGAAAAGACCGTCGTTGATACCGTGGAATCAGGCCACATGACCAAGGATCTTGCGCTGCTGGTTGGCCCCGATCAGGGTTGGCTCACCACGATGGGCTTTCTTGAAAAGGTCGACGAGAACCTGAATAAGGCCCTGAAAGGCTAGCATAAATCGGGCCGCCCCAATCTGGGTGGCCCATTTTTTAAGCACCAGTCCAATTTTACGCTGCGTTTCGCTGCAGTGCGGCGAATTTCGCCCGACCGCCCCTAGACAGGTCAACACACCTGCCCTACTTCAAGGGTATGAAGAATGCACCCAGCCCCCAGCACAACCTGGTCGACGACATCCAAGGGCTAAGTCTTGGCGTATTTTTGTGCGGGATTGGGATTCATGTTCTGACTTCCGTAGGGTTGATCACAGGTCAAACCGCCGGGTTGGCGGTGATTATCGCCTATCTGACAGGCTATTCCTTCGGCGTGGTATTTTTCGCGATCAATCTGCCCTTCTACTTCCTAGCTTATAAAAGGCTGGGGCCAGCGTTCACGATCAAGTCACTGATTTCAGTTACCCTTTTATCTGTTGTGACCACGCTGCTCCCGATTGGCTTTACAATTCAATCGCTGGAACCTGCGTTGGGCGCCGTGATTTTCGGATCTCTTGTAGGCCTTGGGCTGCTGGCGATGTTCCGTCACAACGGATCCTTGGGCGGACTTGGTGTGATTGCGCTGCTTGTGCAGGACACCACCGGATTCAAAGCAGGCTGGGTGCAACTGATCACCGACGCCGTGATTTTCACCGCAGCCATGTTCCTTTTCCCTGCTTCGGTCGTATTCTATTCGTTGCTGGGTGCCGTTGTGTTGAACATGATCATCACATTCAACCACCGCAGGGACCGCTATATCGCGACCTGATTTCAGGATCCGCGGTTATGGGTCTTGGCATAAAGCTGTGCGATGATACCGCTGGCCGTTTTTTCGAATAGGCAGGGCACAAGCGCATGCACCAGGGCTGCACCAGCCGCTGCAAAAAGCAAACCCGAAAATTTCAGCGCAAAAAACATATGCTCCAGAAAGGTTTCCTCGACCTTGGCGGGATGTTCAAGAAAGACGCGTGAAATCATGGGATGTTCCTGTTATTTTTGATGCTTTGCGAAAGATACTGAATAACGCCTGAACATTTTTCCCAAAGATCACCCCAATTGCCATTGATGTGGGATAAATTTTCAGTATTGGTAGATAAATGAGGACATATGATGATATAGACCGCCGCATCCTGGGTGAATTGCAACGTGATGCGGATCAATCGCTCGATCAAATAAGTGAACGGGTTAACCTGTCGCGGAATGCCTGTTGGCGGCGCATACGCACATTGGAAGAAAGCGGCGTAATTACAGCACGGGTCGCACTTCTTGATGCTGCCAAACTTGGGTTCGGGCTGACCGTTTTCATGCAGATTCGCACCAATGCCCATGAACCCGGCTGGCTGGAAGCTTTCTCAAAGGCCACCAAATCCATGCCGGAAATTCAGGGCGTCTACCGTATGACAGGCGACCTCGACTATTTGATCCGGGCGCGCGTCGCGGATATGGCAGGATATGACCGTTTGTATCAATCTTTGATCCGGCGTGTATCGCTTGTTGATGTATCTGCCAGTTTTGTGATGGAAGAGATCAAAGAGACAACTGCCCTGCCCCTTTGAAAAGGTTTTAGACCAATGCACTACCTCTGGCTGTTCATCGCAATTGTGTCCGAAACGCTCGGTACAACGGCTCTTCAGGCCTCGCAGCAGTTCACCCGTCTGTGGCCCTCTGTTGGGGTGGTGGGATTCTATTTGATCTCGTTCTATTTTATGGCGTTAGCACTTAAGGTGATGCCCGTGGGGATCGTCTATGCAATATGGTCCGGCCTTGGAATCGTCTGCATCGCCGGTATCGGCTATGTCATTTTTGGACAAAAGCTGGATTTTCCGGCCGTAATGGGCCTGATGATGATCATTTCGGGGATTCTGGTGATCCACCTGTTCTCAAGCACTACGACGCACTAATTCCCGCCGAACCGCACCCGTTGGTTTGTATTAGGGCTAGCTTTCTGGCGCGCACCAAGGTATGCGCGGCGCAAATGCTGCGGTGCAAAAGTGCGCGCGGCCCTCTTTCCTATCAAAGGCATACCCCAATGGACATGCGCAACATCGCAATTATCGCTCACGTTGACCACGGCAAAACGACGCTGGTGGACGAACTTCTGAAACAATCCGGTACCTACCGTGAAAACCAGGCGACCACTGAACGCGCCATGGACAGCAACGATCTGGAGCGCGAGCGCGGCATCACGATTTTCGCAAAGCCGACATCGGTTGAGTGGAAAGGTCTGCGGATCAACATCGTCGACACCCCCGGACACGCGGATTTCGGCGGCGAAGTTGAACGTATCCTGTCGATGGTTGACGGTGTTGTATTGCTGGTCGTTGCGGCCGAAGGCCCGATGCCCCAGACCAAGTTTGTGACCTCGAAAGCACTGGCTTTGGGCCTGAACCCTATTGTTGTGCTGAACAAGGTCGACAAGGGCGATGCCGAACCTGACCGTGCGCTGGACGAATGTTTCGACCTTTTTGCTAGCCTTGGGGCCAATGACGAGCAGCTGGACTTCCCTCACATGTACGCGTCTGGCCGCAATGGCTGGGCAGACATGGAACTGGACGGCCCGCGCAAGGATCTGTCGGCGCTGTTCGACCTGATCGTCAAGCACGTCCCCGCGCCCAAGCAGCTGAAAGACATCGACAAGCCGTTCACCATGCTGGCCACCACTCTGGGTGCCGACGCGTTTATCGGTCGTCTGCTGACAGGCCGCGTTGAAACCGGCCAGTTGAAGACCGGCGAGCAGGTTAAGGCGTTGGCGCGTGACGGCAAACTGATCGAGAACTTCCGCGTGACCAAGATCATGGCATTCCGTGGTCTGAGCCAGCAACCGATCGACGTGGCCGAAGCAGGCGATATCGTCTCCATCGCCGGCATGACCAAAGCAACCGTGGCTGATTCCATCGTGGCTCCGTCGGTTGATACCGCTCTGCCCGCGCAGCCGATCGATCCGCCCACAATCACAATCACATTCGGCATCAACGACAGCCCGTTGGCTGGTCGTGATGGTAAAAAAGTTCAGTCCCGCGTCATCCGTGACCGCCTGATGAAAGAAGCTGAATCCAACGTTGCAATCAAAGTAACCGACACCCCCGGTGGTGAAGCGTTTGAGGTTGCCGGTCGTGGCGAACTTCAGATGGGTGTTTTGATCGAAAACATGCGCCGCGAAGGGTTCGAGCTTTCTGTATCGCGCCCTCAGGTTCTGTTCCGCGAAGGCGAGAACGGAGAGCGGCTTGAGCCAATCGAAGAAGTCACGATCGACGTGGATGATGAATATTCTGGCGCTGTGATCGAAAAGATCACTGGTCCGCGCAAAGGTGAATTGGCGGAGATGAAGCCAGCTGGTGCCGGCAAGACCCGCATTATCGCATTGGTGCCATCGCGTGGTCTGATCGGTTATCACGGGGAATTCCTTACCGACACACGCGGTACTGGCGTTTTGAACCGCGTTTTCCACGACTGGGCCCCGCACAAAGGTGCAATTCCTGGCCGCCGCGCAGGTGTTCTAATCTCAATGGAGAATGGTACATCGGTTTCCTACGCGCTGTGGAAGCTGGAAGACCGCGGCAAGTTCTTTATCGGCGCGCAAGAAGCGGTTTATCAGGGCATGATCATCGGCGAACATAGCCGTGAAAACGACTTGGAAGTGAACCCATTGAAGGGCAAGCAGCTGACTAACGTTCGGGCCTCCGGTACGGATGAAGCGGTGCGTCTGACGACGCCCGTCACACTGACACTGGAACAGGCCATCGCCTATATCGATGACGATGAGCTGGTCGAAGTGACGCCAAACGCGATCCGTATGCGCAAACGTTTCCTTGACCCGCATGAGCGCAAGCGCATGTCAAAGTCTGCATGATTTAGACTTCGGACCGGGGGCAAGCCCCCGGAGCCCGGGAATTAATACCATTTGGAAGGGGGGCTTGATGGCCCTCCTTTTTTTTGGCATTTTCCACTGAACACTGACACGCTAAGTGTGCTTTGGTAGAAAAGCCAATTGGCCCGCCAAGGCGGGGTCTTGGGTCTTGTTCAGAATTTAATTTAGTCTTCGATCTCGACGACCATCAATTCGCGTTCGGACGCGCCTTTGGCATGGCTCAACGCCTGTTGATAGGCGGGAGAGTTATAGCAAGCCACGGCTTCTTCTAGCGAGGGAAAGCGCGCGACGACATTGCGCGGGCGCTCTTTGCCCTCAAGCTGCACAAAACGGGCCCCACGGGCCAGAAACTTGCCACCATGGTCCGCAATCGCGGGCCCGGCTAGTTTGGCATATTGGCCGTAAGCATCTTCGTCAGTGACGGTGACATGGGCGATCCAGAGAGCTGGCATAGGGTTATCCTTTCAAGATGGCTTCGGCCGCCGCGATGGCCGCTTCTGCATTTGCAACGTCTTTAGCACCGCCTTGGGCCATATCAGGACGGCCACCGCCGCCCTTGCCACCTAATTCGGCGACAACGGCCTTGACGATCTCAACTGCCGAGGCTTGCCCGGTCAGGTCAGCCGTCACGCCTGCGGCAACGGCTGCTTTGCCGTCCGCATCTGCGATCAACAGGACGACGCCACTGCCAAGTTTGGTTTTGTATTCGTCGACCAAAGCCGGAAGATCCTTGCCCGTGACACCATTCAGGACCTGCGCCATAAATTTGATCCCGTTCACATCACGTGCTTCGGGAGCGGCCGCGCCGCCGCCAGACATCGCCAGCTCGCGACGTAACTGCGCGACCTCATTGCTGAGCTGCTTGCGCTCATCCAACAACGCGCGGACGCGGTCCGGCACATCCGAAGTTGATGTCTTAAGTTCGGAGGCAACCCGTGAAAGCGCAGCTTCTTGCGCGCGCAGCCACGTTAGCGCCTCGTTTCCTGTCAACGCCTCGATACGGCGGATACCAGAGCTGCTGGAACTGTCACCCAGCACAACGAACGCACCGATGTCGCCAGTCTGGCGCACGTGGGTCCCGCCGCAAAGTTCAAGCGAATATGTCGCCTTGTCCGCGCCCTTGCCCGACTTGGCCTGACGGCCCATCGACACCACGCGTACTTCGTCGCCGTACTTTTCGCTAAACAGCGCCTGCGCGCCCAAGGCACGGGCATCATCTGGCGTCATGATCCGCGTTTCAACCGGCGCATTCTGCCGGATATACGTGTTCACTTCCTGTTCGACCTGCGAGATTTGATCGGCTGTCATTGCGTGGTTGTGGCTATAGTCAAAGCGTAGACGGTCAGCTGCGTTCAACGACCCGCGCTGCGCCACGTTGTCACCAAGTGCGTTTCGCAATGCCTCGTGCAGCAGATGTGTCGCCGAGTGGTTGGCGCGAATGGCAGTGCGGCGGGCATGGTCAACCTCAAGCACAGCGGCCTGGCCGGGGGAAACTTCCCCTTCGGTCACATCCCCGATGTGGATGAAAACACCTGCCGTCTTGCGCGTATCCGTCACAGAGACGCTGCCCGTGTCGGTTTTGATGACACCTGTATCACCCACCTGCCCGCCGCTTTCGGCGTAAAATGGCGTTTGGTTAAAAGCAATCTGTACCTTTTCGCCCGCCTTGGCCGTCTTGACCTGTGCACCATCTTGGACCAGTGCAACAATCTGACCCTCGGCTGTTTCCGTATCATATCCCAAGAAATCGGTGGTGCCAGCGGCCTCGGCCACATCGAACCAAACGGTTGCATCTGCCGCCTCGCCCGAACCGGACCAAGCAGCGCGGGCCTGCGCCTTTTGCTTGTCCATCGCAGCGTTAAAGCCGTCCAGATCGACACCGCGTTCTTTTTCACGCAAAGCATCTTGGGTCAGGTCAACTGGAAAGCCATAGGTGTCGTACAGCTTGAACGCCACATCCCCGGACAGGTTTTCACCTGCAGGCAGATCGCGCAATTCGTCGTCCAGCAGCTTGAGGCCCCGATCAAGTGTCTTTTTGAAACGGGTTTCTTCGAGCAAAAGAGTTTCGGTGATCAAGGATTGCGCCTGCCCCAATTCGGGATAAGCGCCGCCCATTTGACGCACCAGTTCAGGCACCAAACGGTGCATCAGCGGGTCTTGAAGGCCAAGCAAATGCGCATGCCGCATAGCCCGACGCATAATCCGGCGTAGTACATAGCCACGACCGTCACTGGCGGGCATCACGCCATCCGCGATCAGGAAAGACGTCGAACGAAGATGATCAGCGATGACGCGGTGGTGGGTTTTTCCCGGCCCGTCGGGATCGGTGTTTGACGCATTTGCGCTTGCGACGATCAGGTTGCGCATTAGGTCGGTGGCATAGTTGTCATTGGTGCCTTGCAACAGCGCGGCAACCCGTTCGATACCCATGCCAGTATCAATCGATTGGTTCGGGAGTGGCTTGCGGGTGCCATCCTCGAATTGTTCGTACTGCATGAAAACAAGGTTCCAGAT
>JAPKCR010000470.1 GCA_026421135.1 Sulfitobacter sp.
ATTCATCTTCCCTCAAAAATCCTCGGGGGAGCGCCATCGGCGCGGGGGCCGACAGCCCCATCTGTCTGCGCAATGGTGCCAGTGGTTGAAGATCTGATTGCAAGCGCGAACATTGAGAACTTGATCCGATTTGTTATCCTTATTTTTTCACTAAGTTCTAACGTCTGGTTTGATTTGTGGGTGTAGTGGTGTTGGGCCCCTGCCCCGGCCTTTGGCCGTGTCACCGCACACTAATTCAGCCGGCACGCGGCTTCACCAGAACATCACGTCCCGATACGAGCTGATCCAATAGTCAGCCGCCCGTCTCTCCGAGCCGTACCCCCTCCTTTGGTCATGCTCGCCCTGGGCCGCGCCGATCTGCCCTGCGGGTCACGATTGCATGGTGCATCCCTTGGGGTTCGGGCAAGCCGAACGCCGCTTCGGACAGAAAGAATGGGGCCTGTTCCTGCCCCTTTTTCCACAGAAAATAGACAAGGCCGAGTTGTCGGCTACGCCTTCTGCCCGCACCTACCTTGTCGATTTTCCGTTCCAAATTCCCCGACCCTGTTCGGCCACATGGCAGGTTTTAGAGACGACGCCCTTTTAGGGCTTTGCTCAAAACCAGCACCATTAAGAGGCACAAAGTCTCAGACGGTGGCACCACAAAGGAACCGATAAAATGGCTTTTGAACAGCTTTCAATTCCAGAAGAAGACTACACCGCAGCCGAGCGAGCAAAGACGATTGCGGAACATAATGACCGTTTTCGCAATACTTGGGCGGCGGATTTTACAATATCCGGCCAGATCGTAATGACGCAGGCCGTTGCAGCACTTAGCCCCGCTTGGATGGCGCGGATGATGCAGGCGATCCAGCACTTTGACGACTTCACCGAAGATAATGACCCATACGGCGATCACAGCTTTGGGGCAGTGGAAATCACCATTGCCGACGACACAAAAACCATCTGGTTCAAGATCGACCTCTACGATTTGAACCTCGAATATGGTGCAGAAGACCCGACAGACTTGGACCAAACCAAGCGGGTTATGACCATCCTTTTCCCCTCTGACTACTGAAAATCAGGAGCGCCCATGCAGGGCGTTCCCCTCAATTCATCACCACATCAAGGATAGAAAAATGACCGATCAAACAACAATCCCGCAGATCACAGAAACCGTTGCCTTTGCTGATCTATACGTTTCCCCGTTTAACCCCCGCACAGTGGTTTCAGATGATGAAATCGCATCCCTTGCCGAGAACATCAAAATTGCTGGCTTAATCCACAACCTTGCAGGGTTCCGTCACGATGGGACCGAGGGGGTTGGCGTTGTTGCTGGTGGGCGGCGTTACCGCGCCCTTGCGCTGTTGCAGGACGATCCACGCTTTCAGAACGTGCAGGTGCAGCTTGCAGCCGACGAAGACACCGCGAAATTATGGGCGACCAGTGAAAACGCGCAGCGCCAAGACTTGCACCCCGCCGATGAAATTCGTGACTATGGCACCTTGTCAAAAACAGGCATGAACGCAGGTCAGATTGCAGTGGCATATGGTGTGACGGAGAAAAAAGTGTATCGCCGCTTGGCTCTTGCTGCCCTTGACGACGCCGTGCTGGACGCATTGAAAGCCACCGAAATCAGCCTGTCCCAAGCGAAGGCGTTCACGATCAGCAATGATGCAAAGCTAACCCTTGAAGTGTTGGAGGTCGTAAAATCCCGTGGCACCAAAGGCTGGGGGGCTATGTCCGATCACCAGATCAAGGAAGCGTTGAAACCCGACCATGTAAAAGGCACTGACCGCCGCGCCGTTTTCGTGGGTACTGAGGAATACAAATCCGCAGGGGGTCGCATCAGTGGCGATCTGTTTGAAAATGAAACGATCTTTGATGATCCGACTATTTTGCAGGAGTGTTTTGAAGCGAAACTAGCGGCTACGGCAGCACAGCTTGCAGAACACAACGGTTGGAAATGGGGTGAAGCTTTGATGGACGATGGCGTCTATTACGACACCATTGAGCGGATGAAGCTGGCGCGGCTCTACAAGGTCGAAGGCGTTTTGACCGAGGAAGAAAATGACCGCTTCAACGAATTGAGCGAATTGGTTGAGGGTGACGCTTGCGATGATGCTGGCATCGCTGAATATGCGGAGTTGAAGGCGAAGGTCAAAGGCGTGTTCACAGACGCGCAAATGACCCATGCAGGCATGATCATGTATGTGGACTTCAACGGACGGGTTGAATTGATCGAAGGACTTGTGCGCGTTGAGGATCAAGCTGCTGCGATTGAGGCGGGTATATTGAAAAAATCCGCCCACAAAGAGACAGCGAAGAAGTCGCCGATTTCTGCCAAGTTGCAAGAAGACCTTAACCGTGTGGTTGTCGGCGCACGTCAAAACGCCCTACTGGACGACCCGACGCTTGCCCTTGACCTACTGGCCTACCAATTGACGCAATCGCAGGGATACCGCCGCATTCATGCCTATGACGTGTCCCTGCCCTACCTGTCCAATGTGCCAGAGACGGAGACGGGATACACCCAAGATAAGCGATTGATCCTGCCCGATCCGATTGAGAGCAAAGGCAACGAGGCCGAGGACTTCGCAGCGTTCCGCAAACGCGGGCATAAGAAGTGCATGGATATGTTGGTGCGGAAAATTATCGGCCAGCTATCAATTTCGGACGCCGATCTTGCAGACATGATCGACCAGAAAACCAAAAAGGTCACACGGGATCACTTCACACCAACAGCAGAGAATTTTTTCAAGCGGGTTGGTGGTCCTTACATGATCGAGTTGTGGAACGACCTATTGGACCTGTCCCAGAGTCACGACGCAGCCAAATCGTTCGCGACTTTGAAAAAGGGCGAGAAGGCCGCAAAGTTGGAAAAGCTGTTTGGCGACGAGGCAACACGTAAGGCCCTTGGCATCACAGAAACGCAAGATGCGCGTATCGCGGCATGGTTGCCCGACGGTATGGTCTGATGTGTTGGGCGGGGCGCTAACGCGCCCTGCCCCGTCCGTCATTTTCATTGATCAGAGTAGAAAACTGTTCTAGCGCCAACTCAACAATATTGTAATATGGTTGAGTTGGCGCTAGACACTTGAACCCGCCGATTTTGCCGTATGAGGACATGA
>JAPKCR010000471.1 GCA_026421135.1 Sulfitobacter sp.
TTCACAAAAAAGCCAGATTTCGTCCTTATTTCACTGGCGTTAACCAAGGGGATCTTAAATGCGCCATTTTTTCGCCCAATTTAGTGTGGCTGCCGCTATCACTTTATTTTCAGCGGCTATGGGCCACGCGAATGAGCCGTTGCGCATTCTAGTCATGGGCGATTCTCTTATGACGTCCCATGCTCAGTCCAAGCAAGCCGTGCCCAACTTTCTGGAAAAAACGCTGGGTGCCCGCGTGAAAAGCCGTGCGACCGCAGGCGCGAGGTATCGCTATATCATGCCGATAACCGGGGCACTTGGGCTCAACATCTCAAAGCAGTATCGCGACGGCCCGTGGGACTGGGTCGTTATCAATGGCGGCGGCAATGACATGTGGCTGGGCTGTGGCTGCATGAGATGCAAGCGCCGGATGAACAAGCTGATCAGCCCCGACGGCAAACGCGGCGAGATACCTGCGCTGGTGTCCAAGGCCCGACGCGCAGGAGCCAAGGTCGCCTACGTCGGCTATCTGCGCAGCCCCGGTATGTGGTCCCCCATTGAACACTGCAAAGCAGAAGGCGATGCGCTTGAGGCCCGAATTGCAGTCATGGCGCAACGTGATCAGGGAGTGACGTTCATTTCCTTGGCAGACATGGTGCCGACCGGCGACCGTTCATTCCACGCCCCCGACATGATCCATCCGTCAGCCAAGGGAAGCCGTGCCGCCGCCGCACGCATTGCACAAGTGCTCACCAGCCATTGAACCGGATTAGGTGAAAATGCGGAGGTGTGCCAAAAACGCAGGCTGACATGACAGCGCCCGGCATGTACCGGGCGACAGGTTTTTCAATATACTCCAGCATTGGGGCTTTTGCCGGTTCGGCTCTGCGAAAGGCCGCGATTAATCGCCCAACTTTGCGTGAACTTCGGCCAAGTCGATTTCACCGATCGGCATCTTGTTGCCCGGATTGTCGAAGTCATATTTGAACAGCTCAAAGTCACGTTTGTAAATCTCACGCACCAGATGCATCGATAGATCGTCGAAATAATCCTCGACAGGGTGGGCGCGCTTGGGCCCGTGCCCTTCAGATTCGTTGAAACGCGGGATATCAGCCAGCTTTACCTGATGCGGTGTTTTGATCGCATCCAGCACGTCTTGCATACCGTCGTTAAAGCTTTCAGTCCAAACGATCTTGTCATAGGTGCCACCGTTCACGATGAACGTGCTGACATGTCCGGCCTGACCTGACCAGTGAATGTCGGGGTCCATCGGCCTGCGCCAGCGAATGGTATCCCGCGCAAACAGCAAAAAACGACGGAAGCTGGCGATCTGGTCAAACTCTTGCTTGCCATCGGTACCGCCGACCTCAATCCCGTATTTTTGCACCAAAAGCGGAACAAGGTTGCCCCGATACCGCTTGCCATTGCGTTGGATGCCGCAAATCTTGTCAAAGAATGAGCTTAGAATGCGCGTGTAAGGGTTACGCACGCAAGTAAACGCATAGGAACTGTGGCTTTGCACATTTCTGGCGATAGGATTTTGCGATTCTTCTAGCGCCCACTTGTGCATACCAGACTTGGCATCGTGAATATCGCCATCGAAAAATTTGCCATGATCCGAATAGAACATGATCTGACCAATGGTCGAGCACGCGCATTTGGGCACCACACGGTACACAACGCTTTCACTTTCCGTCATCCAAGTTCCTGGAAAACCCATCTTTTTGCTCGGCCCCCTCAATTTTTGGCATTATTACCATGATTTATGGCAACATAATGGCCTCTGTCTGAAAAAACCAAAAATTCGCGGTTTATTCAATCGCTGATCGTCTTTATCTGTAATTAGAGCCGATACACGAAAGAGCAATCAAGTCACACATGGCAAGAATCGCCTATATCCTTCTTTGTCACAAAGACCCGGCTGCAATTATCAAGCAGGCGGAGCAGTTGACGTCGTCCGGTGACTATATGTCAATCCACTTTGACGCTTCTGCCAGTCCTGCACTTTTCGCCCAAATCACAACCGCGCTGTCGAACAACCCCAACGTGGTCTTTGCCCGCAAGCGCATTCGCTGCGGATGGGGCGAATGGTCGTTGGTCCAGGCCACCTTGAACGCGGTGCAAAGCGCTGTTGACGCGTTTCCGCGTGCGACGCATTTTTACATGCTGTCGGGCGACTGCATGGCGATCAAGTCGGCGGAATACACGCATAATTACCTTGACGAGAATGACGTCGATTTCGTCGAGAGCTTTGACTACTTCGAAAGCGACTGGATCAAGACAGGCTGGAAAGAAGAACGCCTGATCTATCGACACTGGTTCAACGAACGCACCCAAAAGAAGCGCTTTTACTGGATGTACAGTCTGCAAAAGAGGTTAGGCCTGACCCGTGAAATTCCGGCCGACCTTCAAGTGCAGATCGGCAGCCAATGGTGGTGCTTACGTCGTCAAACCATTGAAATGGTTCTTGAATTCACCAAACGGCGCAAAGATGTCATGCGGTTTTTCAGAACCACCTGGATTCCGGACGAAACATTTTTTCAAACCATCGTGCGTCACGTCATCCCCGAAAATGAAATCCGCGCTCGCACGCTGACGTTCTTGATGTTTACCGATTACGGCATGCCATTGACGTTCTACAACGATCACTACGACCTGCTTTTGGCCCAAGATTATCTGTTTGCGCGCAAGATCAGCAGCGAGGCCGCAGACCTTAAACGTCGTCTTGGCTTGTTGTACACGGCACAGGGTGTCGAATTTCAAATCAGCAACGAAGGCCGCAGCCTTTTCAACTTCCTAAGTGGGCGTGGTCGGATCGGTCGCCGATTTGCAACGCGCTTTTGGGAAACCGAAAGCACACTTGGCCGCGAGCGCGAGCTGCTGATCGTCGTCTGCAAGAAATGGCATGTCGCGAAACGCGTGCTCGAACGTATCCGTCAAACAACGAACCTGCCGTCGATAGAATACCTCTTCAACGAAGAAAGCACGCCTCTGCCCGACCTCGGCGGCATTCAGAATACTCTTGGAAAACGTACGCGCCACCGGCGCGCGTTGATGCGCATGCTGTTTGACTACTACGAAACCGATCGTCTGATCGTCTGCATGGACCCGGGCAACATCGATTTG
>JAPKCR010000020.1 GCA_026421135.1 Sulfitobacter sp.
ATTGCCGAACTGGCTTTGCGAACAAAAGGCGATCTTGGGCTCGATCCCGAAACGACGGACGTGGCGTGCAGCACCAATCGCAATCTCGGCAATTTGTTCTGGGGTCGGGTGCAGATGCACCTGCGTATCAGCGATGAACAGCGGCCCGTCTTCGAGGATCATTAGCGACAGCGCGCCATGTGGCCGTTTGCCATCACGGCCTAACACCTGGTCGATATAGTTCAAATGCCAGCGAAATTCACCGAAGGTGCCACAGATCAGGCTGTCCGCTTCTTCGCGATAGACCATAACGGCACCGATTGCGGTGGTGTTGGTGCGCATGATGGCACGGGCGATGTCTGGCGACACGCCGCGACGGGCCATGAGGTGGTGATAGGTTTCCCAATAATCGCGGTAGCGCGGATCATTTTCAGGGTTCACCAGATCGACGGTTTCGCCCAGTTTGATCGTCAACCCGGCCTTTTCGATGCGGCGCTCTATGACTTCGGGGCGGCCAATCAGGATCGGGCGTTCGCTGGTTTCCTCGACCATGGCTTGGGCGGCACGCAACACGCGCTCGTCCTCGCCTTCAGCAAAGACGATGCGGCGCGGGGCAGAGCGGGCGGCCTCGAAAACAGGGCGCATCAGCAGCGCGGACTTGAACACGGAGCTGTCCAGCTTGCGGCGATAGGCGTCCATATCCGAGATCGGGCGTGTCGCCACGCCGGTTTCCATCGCGGCCTTGGCCACCGCCGACGACACGACACCGATCAGGCGCGGGTCGAAAGGTTTGGGGATCAGGTAGTCCGCACCGAATGTCAGCTGCTCACCCTGATAGGCGGCGGCGGCTTCTGCAGAGGTGGTGGCACGCGCCAAGGCGGCGATGCCGTCGATACAAGCGATCTTCATCTCGTCGTTAATGGTGGTGGCACCAACATCCAATGCACCACGAAAGATGAAAGGAAAGCAAAGTACATTGTTGACTTGATTGGGGAAATCCGACCTGCCCGTTGCAATAATCGCATCAGGTGCCACAGCACGGACAAGGTCTGGCATGATTTCCGGCGTAGGGTTTGCAAGGGCAAACACAATCGGTCGGGAAGCCATTTTCTGAACAAGTTCGGGGGTCAGGACACCGGGCCCGGACAGGCCAAGAAACAGATCAGCACCGTCCATGACATCTTCCAAATTCCGCAGATCGGATTTTTGTGCATATTTGGTTTTAATCGGGTTCATGTCGATTTCGCGGCCTTCGTAAACCAGACCGTGAATGTCGCAAAGCCAGACGTTTTCACGTTTGACGCCTAGTTTCAGCAGCATATTCAGGCAGGCGATCCCCGCAGCCCCGCCACCGGTCGACACGATCTTAATGTCTTCGAATTTCTTTTTTGCCACAAAAAGCGCGTTTTTGACGGCCGCACCCACAACAATGGCGGTACCGTGCTGGTCGTCGTGAAAGACGGGAATGTTCATCCGCTCGCGACAGATTTTTTCGACGGTAAAGCAATCGGGGGCTTTGATGTCTTCCAGATTGATGGCACCAAAAGTTGGTTCCATTGCGCAGACCAGTTCGGCCAGCTTTTCAGGGTCGTTCTCGTTCAGCTCGATATCAAAACAGTCGATATTGGCGAATTTCTTGAACAAGACGGCTTTGCCCTCCATCACCGGTTTCGACGCCAGCGCACCGATGTTGCCCAACCCCAAGACGGCCGTGCCATTGGTGACCACGCCCACAAGATTGGCGCGGGTGGTATAAAGTGCGGCTGTAGACGGGTCTGATTTGATCTCGAGGCATGCTTCGGCAACGCCGGGCGAATAGGCGCGCGCCAGATCTCGACCATTTGCCAACGGTTTGGTGGCGCGGATTTCCAGCTTTCCGGGTTTTGGGAAAGCGTGATAATCAAGCGCAGCTTGACGCAGGTTGGGCGCATCGGTCATAATTCTCGGTCCTTTTGGCGAATGGTTTAGCGTTAAACTAAATTCTTAGCCGCGCCAACATGGCATTTTACGTGGCGTCAGAAAGCGATCCGAGGATGGGGGCAGCCCCCTTCGCGGCAAGCCGCGCACCCACCGGAGTGTTTTTGGGCAAAATGAAGCGGAAAGGTTTTTATTCTTTTGCCATCGCAACTTTGAGTAAAGGTTTTTATAGTTTCCTGAACGGAGGCCCAATGACGCAAGAATTAAGAGAAAAAGCCAGTGCGGTTCAGGCAAATGCCTATGCGCCTTATTCTAACTTCAAGGTAGGTGCAGCGCTGCGGGGGCTTTCGGGTGCGCTTTATGTCGGTTGTAATGTCGAGAACGTTGCCTATCCCGAAGGGACATGTGCCGAGGCCGGAGCCATCGCGGCCATGGTCGCTGCGGGCGAGACCGAGTTTTCCGAAGCCTATGTTATTGCGGCCAGCCCGATGCCGGTCAGCCCTTGTGGCGGGTGTCGGCAAAAGCTTGCTGAGTTTGGCAAGGCGGACGCGCGCGTGACGATGGCGACCGTTTCAGGGGTAGAAGAAGTCATGACGTTATCAGAGCTTTTGCCCGGTGCGTTTGGCCGTGCCCATATGGAAACCTAAGATATGAACGCGCGTACGATCCTGGCCAAGCTGCGCCACCGGCAGTCGCCCAATCGCGACGAGTTGGTATGGTTTGCCGAGGCGCTGGCAGACGGGCGTGTTAGTGACGCGCAAGCGGGTGCGTTTGCGATGGGGGTATGTCTGGTCGGCCTAAGCGATGTTGGCCGCGTGGCGCTGACCCTAGCGATGCGCGACAGCGGTCAGGTTTTGGCATGGGATTTGAACGGGCCGGTTTTGGATAAACATTCGACCGGTGGGGTGGGCGATTGCGTCAGCCTTATCCTTGCGCCTGCTTTGGCAGCCTGCGGTGCGTATGTTCCGATGATTTCGGGGCGGGGTTTGGGCCATACGGGTGGCACGCTGGACAAGATGGAGGCGATCCCGGGCGTTTCGACGCAAATGGACGAGGCGCAGTTACGGCGAACCGTTGGCAAGATTGGATGTGCGATCGTCGGGGCCACTGGGGATATCGCGCCGGCGGACAAGCGGCTGTATGCGGTGCGCGATGTGTCATCGACCGTCGATAGTATGGATTTGATCACGGCTTCGATCCTGTCAAAAAAGCTGGCTGCGGGGCTTCAGGGGCTGGTGCTGGACGTCAAGGTTGGCAGTGGCGCATTCATGAAGGACATCGGGCAAGCGCAGGCGCTGGCCAATGCGTTGACCAAGACGGCGAATGCAAGCGGCTGCCGGACAACGGCGATCATCAGCGATATGAGCCAACCCTTGGTGCCGAGCCTTGGCAACGCGCTTGAGGTGGCTGAGGTGATGCGGGTTCTGACAGGGCAGACCAAGGGGCCGATTGTTTCAGTCTGCGCTGCTTTGGGTGGGGTGTTGCTTGCCAATGCGGGGCTGGCCGGTGACGTGCAAACAGGGGCCGATGCCATCGTCAAAGCCATTCGCAGCGGCCGCGCAGCAGAACGTTTTGGCTTGATGGTCGCGGCCATGGGCGGGCCAGTACAGTTTGTCGAAAATTGGAACCGGTTCTTGCCCGAAGCAACAATCATCGGTGAGGTTCCTGCGCCCGAAGCGGGCTATGTGACGGCAATCGACGGCGAGGCTTTGGGCATGGCAGTTGTCGCCCTTGGGGGTGGCCGTGTGCTGGAAACAGATGGAATTAATACCTCGGTCGGGTTGTCAGATGTGGTTCGATTGGGGACGAAGGTCACCGAAGGCGGCCCCTTGGCGGTTATTCATGCGCTGCGCACAGGTGATGCAGAGCGGGCAGCGCAGGCGGTGCGCAGTGCGATTACAATTGCGCACAAACCTGCCAAAATACCGGACCTCATAGTTGAGCGGGTTGGCTGATGGCACGTGCCTTTTTGGTTGTAATGGATTCAGCCGGCATTGGGGGGGCACCTGATGCCGACGCCTTCTTTAATGGCGCTGTACCGGATACCGGATCAAATACCGTAGGGCATATCGCGCAAGCCTGTGCCGAAGGCCGCGCAGAAGACGGGCGTTCTGGTCCACTAAACCTGCCAAATTTGATTGCGATGGGTTTAGGGGCTGCGACAGAACTAGCAAGTGGCCTTCGGTCAGAAAGCCTGTCCGGAAACGTTGAAGGCACTTGGGGCGCTGCCACCGAGGTATCGCGCGGCAAGGATACGCCTTCGGGCCATTGGGAGCTGGCGGGGTTGGTTGTGCCATGGGAATGGCATTATTTCAAAGAGGTCACCAATTCATTCCCGCCGCAGTTGGTTGCGCAATTGGCCGGGCTTGCCGGTGTCGACGGAATCTTGGGCAATTGCCATGCCCCTGGCACCGCAATCATAGAGGAATTCGGGGCCCAGCACATCAAAACCGGCTATCCGATTTGCTATACGTCTGCGGATAGCGTTTTGCAGATTGCAGCCCATGAAGTTCATTTCGGTTTGGACCGGCTTATGGAGTTGTGCGCCAAGATCGCGCCGGTTGCCCATGATATGAAAGTTGGCCGCGTGATTGCACGGCCTTTTGTCGGGGATGCCAAGACGGGATTTGTGCGGACCGGAAACCGTCGTGATTTCGCCATTGAGCTGCCCAAGCCCGTGTTGAGCAATTGGGTGCAGGATGCTGGCCGGCGGGTTTATGCGGTGGGCAAGATCGGCGACATATTCTCGATGTCGGGTATTGACGAGTTGCGCAAAGGCTCGGACAAAACCTTGATGCAGCATTTGGCCGATCTAGTGGACAGCGCCGACGAAGGCAGCTTGACCTTTGCCAACTTTGTCGAATTTGACAGTGTTTACGGCCACAGGCGGGACGTGTCGGGCTATGCACGCGCGCTGGAATGGTTTGATAGTGAAATAGGCAAGATCAGATCGCAATTGCGCGAAGGCGACATTCTGGTTCTGACGGCGGACCACGGGAATGATCCAACATGGATCGGCACTGACCATACCCGGGAGAGGGTCCCGGTTTTGGTTGATGGAATGGGGAAAGGCAGCCTGGGACTTATTGGGTTTACTGATGTTGCGGCCTTGGTGGCGCGTCACTTGGGCGTGACGGTTCCAGCCTAGCGATTACTGGGGGCCCGCCCCCATCGTGGCGAGCCACGATTATCCCGGAGTTTCTTTGGCAAAATGAAACGGGATCATGGTGGTATGGTTGCGGGGCACGGCATTTCAAGGCAAGACTCTGATCAAACTAAATGGAGAGCGCAGCTATGCCTTATACATCTGAAAACCTCACGGTCGTTAATCACCCGCTGGTGCAGCACAAGCTGACCATCATGCGCGACAAGGATACGCCCACGGCTGTTTTCCGGCAATTGCTGCGCGAAATCAGCCAGCTGTTGGCCTATGAGGTGACCCGCGGTATGCCAATGACCACAAAGCGGATCGAGACGCCAATGCAGCTGATGGATGCACCGACCCTAGACGGCAAAAAACTTGCACTGATATCAATCTTGCGGGCAGGCAACGGGTTGTTGGACGGGGTGCTTGAACTGATCCCGTCGGCCCGGGTCGGATTTGTCGGCCTTTACCGCGATGAGGCAACGCTGAAACCGGTCAAGTACTATTTCAAAGTGCCGGAAGGTTTGGATGATCGGTTGGTGATTGCGGTTGATCCGATGTTGGCGACAGGCAATTCGTCAGTCGCGGCCATCGATATGCTGAAAGAGGCAGGGGCGAACAATATCCGCTTCCTTTGCTTGTTGGCGGCACCCGAAGGGATCAAGCGCATGCAAGAAGCCCATCCCGACGTGCCGATCGTCACGGCTGCGGTCGATGAGAAGCTGAACGAATCGGGATACATTGTGCCCGGATTGGGCGATGCGGGCGACCGGATGTATGGGACCAAATAATGGCTGGAAAGTGGCAGGAATGTGTCAGGGGTGCTTTACTCTGAACGGGTGATGACGCATTGTTTAAACAATATTTCGTGCTGGGGGCGCAGATGAAGTTTACAAGAGTTGTCGCGATTGCTGTTATCGTAGGATCTGTTGGGATTGGTGCCTTGCAGGCCCAGTCATTCCGGGACCAACCGAAAGAGTTTCCGCCCGCCACTTATAAAGGCAAGCAATATGTGGACAGCACTGGCTGTGTCTTTATCCGCGCGGGGATTGATGGCAACGTCACTTGGGTACCGCGCGTGTCGCGCAAGCGTGATGGCGTATGCGGTTTCAAACCTACGAATGTTGGCACTGCTGCTGCATCTCCTGCTTCGACGGCAGGCGCACCTGTACAGATAACGCTGGATAACGCGCCCAAGCAAACCACGCGTGTAGCGGCGGCACCTGCCGCAGCTGCGAAGCCGCGCCCCGTTCCTCAGGTGCGGCGCGCCCAACCTGTTGTGCGCCAGACGGCCCCCAAAGTTGTACGTCAAGCCGCGCCACGCCCGGTTGCACCCGCCCCAAAGGTTGCCGCATCGGCATCCGTTGCAGCCCCCCGTGTCACGGTGGTATGCCCCGGACGGTCGGCGCTTAGTCAGCGTTATACTGGAACGGCGGGCGATAATGTTCGCTGTGGGCCGCAGGCGCACCGCATCGTCGGCGTGCAGGGTCACACACCCAGAGGTGTTGTACCGCAGTACAAACCCCAATCTCGGACGGGCACTGTCGCGGTCGCGCCAAGGACCCGCATTGTGCCCAAGCATGTCGCAATTAACCGGATCAACACCTTTAACAGTGTGCAGGTCCCCAACGGGTACAAGCAAGTCTGGGAAGATGACCGGTTGAATCCCAAACGTGCGGAACAAAACCTTGCTGGCCGGACGCAGATGCTGCTGATCTGGACCAATACGGTGCCGCGCCGTTTGATCAACCAGACGACAGGTCAGGATGTGACCGCAAAAATGCCGCTGATCTATCCATATACGTCGATTGACCAGCAGCGCCGTGAGATGGGCGAAGTAACCTTGGCCACGCGCGATGGGCAACTGGTCAAGCGGATCGTGCGGAACCCCGGTGGCGCGCCCGTTTTGCGCAAACCCACATATTCCAGCCGCTCAGCGGCCAAGCCTGACGCTGTCGCATCTTTTAAACCTATTCAGATTCAAAATGGCGGCAGCACCTATGTGCAGGTGGGTACGTTCAAGAATGCGTCCAATGCTCAGCAAACGGCTCAGCGCATTGCGCGCATGGGCATGGGCGCACGGATTGGTAAATCGATACGCGGGGGTAAGACTTATCTATCCGTCCAGGCCGGGCCATTCCCCAAGACGTTTGCATCCAATGCGCTGGGCAAACTGCGCGGTGTTGGTTACCGGGATGCCTATATCCGCTAAAACTTAGCGTCGGTTTGAAATATTCGGCCAGTCGGTGATAATCCGGCTGGCCGTTGCTTTTGCCCAAAGCGCATAGATTTCGGGACCGGGGTGAAAGCCATCAATCGCCATCTGGGTCGGATTCAATGGCAGATCGAATGGCATGTGATGCCGGTGGGTTTCATCCCGCAAGGAATCGGCCAAGGCCAGATCGAACCGGGCGGCCTGCTTGCCCAATGTCCAACGCAAAGGCTGCGGGAGGATCGGAAACTGGCCCAATGGCGGAACGCCGGACACATACAAGATGCGCGGCGCAAAGAGCTGGTCAATCCGCATCAACAATGCCTTTTGCCGTTTTCTCCAGACGGCAAAGGGGACAGCATGGGTCACATCATTCACGCCAAGGGCCGTCACCACGACATCGACGGGGCTTCCGTTATGACCTTCAAGGTGCTTGAGTGTACTGCCCGTTGTGGCACCAGTTTTCGCGATCAATCGCCAGTTCAATGTGAACTCTTGGGATAACAGCGCGGTTAGCTGACCGGTAAGCGCTTGATCTTGATGGTCGACACCGACACCTGCGGCAGATGAATCGCCCAATATCACCAGCGACAGTTCAGGCCCCGATCCCGATATCCCTTCGCGGGGGCCGCTGGCCTCGGGCAGTTGCAGGGCACGGGAACGCACGCGGACGGCTTGCATCAGCAAAACGGGCGACAAGGCAAGGCGGAGGCCGATATCGAGCATTTTGAACCTACTAACCGCCGCAGATGTTTTGCAACCGCAACCAATCGGCGTCATTGATCAGCGGTGACGTATCCTTGCCTGCCATCGGATCACCTTCGATCAGCGCCAGCGTGGTCTCTCCGGTGATATCAAGGGCTTCGGCAAAGGGGGTGCTGTGCAGCTTTTCGGCGGCGAAGCGCGCCAGCAACGCATCTACCGGGGCTGGCATATCCTGGGCGGCCATCAGGTGCTCGGCATAGCTTTCGAGCGCGGGTTCAGAGACTTCTCCGGTGGTGAGCAAACGGAAGTTTTCACGCAAGCCCACGTCAGCAAGCATGTCGCGCAAGGGGTCGCTTTGCGCACGTTTGATCACCTCTGACAGAATGAAGCCGGCGGCGACATCGGGGGATTCATAATCTTCGAATATGGTTTTGTTCAGCACGATCAGCCCGCCGGGCAAATGAATGCTGTCGCGGGTCATAGCAGGTAGGACAGCAAGGGGGCCGGCAGACAACCGCGTGCCAAGCTTGGCCAGTGCTGTACGGCCCCGCTGGTTGGTACAGGTGCCGCCTGATACCCGTTCGATCTGGCGCAGCAACGTGGCCCCGATCGAGGCGCGTTTGACTTTTGGGACCACTTTTAGCGTATGATCCTGCATTGCACCGGGCAGCCAGAACAACGCCAGCGCGATCACAGTAAAAAGTGACCCCAGCACACCGATCAGACGCAAACGGCCGGGGCGTGGGCGGCTGCGCTCGACGGCGCGGCGCAGGGTCTCGATGGCATCAATCATTTCGCCATCGGTGTCAGCGATCTCTAGCGTTTCCGATGAGTCGCCATCCGGGTGGAATACGGCAGGGCGAGTCCCCGGATTGGCACGCGCAACAGCCGCCAACGACCAATGCGCGATAGCTTGGTCCTTCATATCAGAGATCACCAGCGTCGCGTCGCCGATAGAAACGATAACCTCGCGGCGCTGATCCTCGGGGGTGGCACGCCAAAGGCCCGTCGCTTCGATACGCGCGTATTTCGAGAGGGCCGTCATATGCTGTGATTTACTGCCTAGTTATTTTGCAGTACTCTACCATCTGTTAGGACTTGAGCAATGGGGCGGGTTGAGCCAGCATAGCCCAAAATCGCAAGAGACTTCATTTTATGGACGTGAAACCCGCAGTACCTGCCGACATTCCTTTGATTGCAGCGCTATGGCATTGCGGATGGATTCAAGGACATGCTGCGATTGCGCCTCAAGCCTTGTCAGCTATGCGGACAGCCGAGGAATTCACAGTCCGTGCCAAGGCGCATCTAAGCCAAACGCGCGTAGCTTGGGTGGATGGTAAAATAGCGGGATTCTTTATGATCGACCGCGACGAAATCTATCAATTTTACGTGGCGCAAGAATTTCAGGGCTCAGGATTAGCGACTGAGTTGATAGCTAAAGCAGAAGCGGAATTGGGGGACGGTTTGAAATGGCTGGCCTGTTCCGTAGGAAATGACCGCGCCGCCCGGTTTTATGAAAAGTCCGGTTGGGTCCAAGCGGGGGCAATTCCCTATGAGGTTGAAACCGAAGAAGGGCCGCAGATGGTCAACGTTTGGCGCTATGAGAAAAGGCTGGGCGAACCAGACGACGGCCCCTGATACCTACAGCGTGTGCGTTCTTGCACCTGCTCTGCGAAGTCGTGCGCAAAGCATGAGCATTTCCGCAAATTCACACCGGAATCGAAAAGGGCAGCCACCGGCCGCCCTTTTTTATCAACACAGTTAGCAGTGTTTAACCTTCCACGCGGGTCAGGTTAATTTCGCCAACACCAATCGCGAGGTTGATGCCGGTTTGCGTGTTCAAGCTCAACGGTTGCAGGGCCAAGGTGTTCTCGGAACCGCCTGTCATGACGTTTGCCCCAAGGCCAACACCAAATGTCGCTTCAGCGGATACACCTTTGTAGGAACCATTCAGACCACCTTCGCTGTATTCGGACTCTGTCGGGGCGAGCACGAGCCAAGACATCTGACCGTTCTGCGTTTCACCAATATCCAAACCCCAGCGGTTGATTTCGCCGACATAGGTTTCGTCCTCCAGACCTTCTTGGACCGGATTAAAGACACAGGTCAGTTCGCGGCTGGACCCTACGATAAAGCCGCTGCCATCGCCTACGTCACAGCTCAACGAGCCGACCTCGGCGTGATCCACTGTCTCGTCGTCAGCCGCGAGGGCCGCGCTGCCGAACATAGTTCCGACCAACATTGCAGTGCTCATGGTGAGTTTCGAAATCCGTGTCATGTTATTCGCCTTCCAACACTCGGTTGAGTGTTTATTGTTAAATTTAAAGCGGTTGGCCGTCATCAACCAACGCGCTCGTCATGTAAATTCAACAAGTTCGGACGGGATTTGTTCCATTAGATACAGAAGAAACTTTCAAAGTTTCGCGTGAAAGGGGGCGGATGGATGATATTCATCAAACCTCCGCCACATACAGTCTACCAGATCAGGACTGATTGACCGGTCGCTAAAGCGTCGCGGCCTGTTTTCTAAGTTCGAATTTCTGGATTTTGCCGGTCGAAGTCTTTGGCAGTTCCTGAAACACAATCATTTTTGGCGCTTTGAATCCCGCCAAAGTTTCACGGGCAAAGGCGATCATCGCGGCCTCGTCGCCAGTCAGGCCGGGTTTCAGTTCGACAAAAGCGCACGGAACTTCGCCCCACTTGTCATCTGGTTTGGCGACAACAGCGGCAAGGTTCACATCCGGATGGCCCATCAGCACGCCTTCTACCTCGACCGACGAAATGTTTTCACCGCCCGAAATAATGATGTCTTTGGCGCGGTCGGCGATCTGCATATAGCCGTTGGAATGCTGGACTGCCAAATCGCCGGAATGGAAATAGCCGCCTGCAAATGCTTCCTTGGTGGCTTCGGGGTTTTTGAAATATCCCTTCATCACTGAATTTCCGCGGATCATGATCTCGCCCTGGGTGGCCCCGTCTTTAGTGACTTGGTGCATGTTGGCGTCCAGCACGGTAATCTCCTCCATCATCGGCATGAGGACACCTTGGCGCGCTTTTATGGCGGCACGATCCGCCCCTTCCAGCGCATCCCAATCCGAGCTCCACAAACATTCAGTCACATGGCCGTAGGTTTCGGTCAGGCCATACACCTGTGTCACATTGAACCCCAAAGCTTCGATTTTGGACAGGGTTGCGGGCGCGGGGGGGGCACCTGCAGTAAAAACTTCGACCTGATGGTCAAAAGCGCGGCGCTCACTTTCTGGGGCATTGACCATCATGTTCAACACAATCGGTGCACCGCCGAAGTGGGTGACACCTTCGTCAGCGATGGCGTTGTAAATGGCACTGGCGGTGATATCGCGGCAGCAAACCAAGGTGCCGCCCAGCAGGGGCATCATCCACGTGTGGTTCCAGCCGTTGCAATGGAACAGTGGCACAATCTGCATAAACACCGGACGCATGATCATGCGCCAGCTGACCACCGTGCCCATCGTCATCAGATATGCGCCACGGTGGTGATAGACCACGCCCTTTGGCCGGCCTGTGGTGCCCGAAGTATAATTCAGCGCAAGGCTTTCCCATTCATCCTGCGGCTGGATCCAAGCAAAGTTTGGATCGCCTTTGGCAAGCAGATCGTCATAGGTCATGTGCCGACCGGTCGCGGGGAAGCCGGCACTTTCGTCGGGAACCTCGACCAGCGTGGGGGGCGTATCCAGTTTGGCGCAGGCGGCTTCGGCCAGATCAACGAATTGGGTATCAACCAGCGCCACCTTGGCTTCGCCGTGGTCCAGAATATAGGCGACTGTATCGACGTCCAACCGGGTGTTGATGGTGTTCAGAACGGCTCCACAGGCCGGCACGCCAAAATGCGCTTCGGCTTGGGCGGGAATGTTTGGCAATAGCGTTGATACGACCTGACCTGAAGTCACGCCCATGTCTGCCAGTGCAGAGGCCAAGCGGGTGCATCGTGCGTGGTATTGAGCATAGGTCACGCGATGCGCGCCATAGGACACGGCCAAGTCATCCGAAAATACATGTGACGCGCGTTGCAGGTGCGACAGCGGGCTAAGCGGCACATAATTGGCGGGGCATTTGTCCAACCCGTCTTCGTTTGTCATCCAACCCATGGCGCACCCTCCCGATAGCGTAACTTTTCTGCTTGAGTATTGCGCCAGTAGCGTGAAGTTAAAAGGAGGAAACTCTGCCATCCAAAGGAAGAATTTGTGCCCCTGACCCCGTTGCCTG
>JAPKCR010000472.1 GCA_026421135.1 Sulfitobacter sp.
GGGATGGTCAAGGGGCTGCGCAGCCCTGATCAGATGCAGTTGGATCAGATGCGTACTTGGTATGCCAGCCCGAGCCAGACGTTTTGGCGGCTCCGTTTGCCTGCTTCGATGCCGTATTTCTTTACATCGTTAAGGTTTGCCATGGCCGCGTCCTTGGTGGGCGCAATCGTGGGGGAGCTTCCGACCGGTGCTGTTGCCGGATTGGGGGCACGTCTTTTAGCAGGTAGCTATTATGGGCAGACAATCCAGATATGGAGTGCGCTGATCATGGCCGCGGCTTTGGCTGCGTTGTTGGTGGGGATCATCGGAATGATCCAGCGGGCGACATTGAAACGTATGGGGATGGCTCAGTGATCTGGTTGATTTTTGCC
Source organism: Sulfitobacter sp. (assembly GCA_026421135.1). Taxonomy (GTDB): domain Bacteria; phylum Pseudomonadota; class Alphaproteobacteria; order Rhodobacterales; family Rhodobacteraceae; genus Sulfitobacter. The sequence goes on from JAPKCR010000472.1 coordinate 372, forward strand.
GCCGTTGCGTGGGCGTTCGGGTTTTGGGTCAATGTGCGGCTCGCGCGTATGCGTCCGTCACGCGCTGCCGCCTTTGCAGCACCGTTGGTTTTCGGCGCTACTTTAATTGCCGTCTGGGAAGGCGTCGTGCGCGGGTTCGAGATTTCGCAGGTTCTGCTGCCAGCGCCCTCTGTTATTGCCGTGCGGTTCGCGACCTCGCTGGATATCCTGTGGGTCGACTTTGTTCAGACCGTTCTAAAAGGAGCGTTGTCCGGCTATGTCATTGGATGTGGTGCTGCGTTTCTTATTGCAGTGGCGATCGACCGGTTTCCTTTCTTGCAACGTGGTTTATTGCCCGTCGGGAATTTCGTGGCAGCGCTGCCTGTCATCGGGATGGCTCCAATCTTGGTGATGTGGTTCGGTTTCGACTGGCAATCAAAAGCGGCCGTCGTGGTTGTCATGGTGTTTTTTCCAATGCTGGTGAATACGGTGCAAGGATTACAGGCAACCGACAGCATGCAGCGCGATCTGATGCGGACCTATGGCGCGAATTACTGGGCAACGCTATTCAAGCTGCGCTTGCCTGCGGCCATGCCTTTCGTGTTCAATGGGCTTAAAATCGGCACAACGTTGGCGTTGATTGGCGCGATTGTTGCTGAATTTTTCGGCTCTCCTGTCAGGGGGATGGGGTTTCGCATCTCGACTTCGGTGGGACAGCTTGCGCTTGATCTGGTCTGGGCCGAGATTGTCGTGGCGGCCATTGCGGGTTCGGCATTTTATGGTGCCATGTCATTAATCGAAAGGGCCGTGACGTTCTGGCACCCAAGTCAACGAAGCTAGCTATAATTAAATCAACCAAAAGGGAGTTTATAAAAATGAAAACACTAACAAACTACATTGCCGGGGCCGCTGTTGGCCTAATGGGTACAATGGCCCATGCGGCAGATGACGTAACATTGCAGCTAAAGTGGGTCACACAAGCCCAGTTTGCAGGCTATTATGTTGCGCTGGATAAAGGGTTCTACAGTGATGAAGATCTGAACGTCACCATCAAACCCGGCGGCCCCGATATCGCGCCGACGCAAGTTCTGGCCGGTGGCGGTGCTGATGTCACGGTCGATTGGATGCCTGCGGCCTTGGCTGCGCGCGAAAAGGGTCTGCCCATGGTGAACATCGCCCAGCCTTTCAAATCCTCCGGTATGATGCTGACCTGTCGCAAGGATGCGGGCATTGAAACCACAGACGACTTTGAAGGACAGACCCTTGGCGTTTGGTTCTTTGGCAACGAAATCCCATTCCTAAGCTGGATGAGCAAGCTAGAGCTGCCCACAGATGGGAGCGAGGACGGCGTTACGGTTCTGAAGCAAGGCTTTAACGTGGATCCATTGCTGCAAAAACAGGCAGCCTGTGTATCGACCATGACTTACAATGAATATTGGCAGGTGATTGACGCGGGTCTGACACCCGAAGATCTGACCGTCTTTAAATACGAAGATCAAGGTGTCGCTACGCTGGAAGACGGGCTTTATGTTCTGGAAGACAAACTGGCCGATCCGGCGTTCGAAGACAAGATGGTGCGCTTTGTGCGGGCATCAATGAAGGGCTGGAAGTACGCAGAAGCGAACCCCGACGAAGCGGCTGAAATCGTTCTTGAAAACGATTCATCGGGTGCACAAACGGAAGAACATCAAAAGCGTATGATGAGCGAAGTCGCCAAGCTGACTGCCGGAAGCAATGGTGCTCTGGACGAAGCCGATTACAAGCGCACGGTCGAGTCGCTGTTGTCAGGTGGTTCAGATCCGGTGATCACGAAAGAGCCAACAGGCGCTTGGACGCATGCAATCACGGACAAAGCACTAAACTAACTTCAGTCTTGTGTTCAGTATAGAAAAGGGCCGGTTCAAAACCGGCCCTTTTCAGTGAATAAGTCGAATTGTTTCGAATCACAAAACAGTAACTGTCGTCCCGATTGGCACGCGTTCATACAGGTCTTTTACGTGCGCGTTGATCATCCGAATGCAACCATTTGAGACAGAACGCCCGATGCTGCTGGGCTGCGTCGTGCCGTGAATGCGGAAATAAGTGTCTTTGCCATTCTGGAAAAGATATAGCGCGCGGGCACCTAGGGGATTTTCAGGGCCACCCGGCTGAGCTTCTGTATTGCCAACAAAACGTGCATACGCATCGGGGTCGCGCTCGATCATTTCGTCCGTGGGGCGCCACGTAGGCCATTCTTTCTTAACAGAAATCGTAGCAGTGCCTGTGAATTCCAAGCCGGCTTTGCCAACGCCCACGCCATAACGCATCGCCTGACCCGGTGCCGTCACCAGGTACAGATAGTGGCTGCGCGGCAGGATCAACATTTGGCCGACGCTGTATTGATTTTTAACCGATACCAATTGTGGCGTCGGATCATAGGCAGCGTTTTGCGCGAAAAGCGATTGGGGGAATGCGAGTGCGGCCAAAGAGCCTGCGATAAAAGTACGGCGGCGCATGTGAAATTCCTGATTAGCTAAGGTTGAGACTATCTTGCTGGTTGATTGGTTTAAAGCAACCCTGCGGGCATAAAAAAACCGGCTGCCCCATATGGATCAGCCGGTCAAATTTTTCATAGGCCGAGGCCTAAATTGGCTTATGCCAGTGCGATGTTCGAAGCAGATTCGCGACCGTCACGGCCAGCTTCGATGTCGAATGTAACTTTTTGGTTGTCGGCCAGACCGGTCAGGCCTGCGCGCTCAACGGCAGAAATGT
>JAPKCR010000473.1 GCA_026421135.1 Sulfitobacter sp.
CTCAGCATCCGACATCACCGCCAGTCCAACATGGTGCTTACGCCACCTTAGACGGTCACGTGATTTCATCCCTGTCGCATGATCTTTCGGACCTCAGTGATTGTTGTTTTGCATCCCATCATTAAGTTGGCCGCCGAAAGTACCGAGCAAGCATTGTCAGTACCGTGCAAACTGGGAAGCGGAAAATCCAATCCCGACACTATCATTCTCAGCCGCATAGCTTAAAGGAGGTGGCACCTTAAGGAGAATGAATGATGGAAGCTTCACAGAGTGTGCCTGAATTGGTCGCTGCGACGAAGGCCAATGCAAAAACATCCGAAGACCGCATTTCTGAAATCCAGAAACTTGTGGACGGACAAAATGCATCTGAGGCCCAACTTGAAGAGCTTCGCGTTGCGACGGTTGCGCTTGAATTGGCGGCGGTGGATATATTCTCTCTTTTCGAGGCGCGAATGCAGCACCACTTTAAACGGGGCCCGTTTTCGCGCAAACTGGAAGCCCTGCTGATAGACGCCAAGCAAGCCGAGCTCGCTAATAGGGTTCACCAATACTATCTTGCGATTAATGTGCTGAAGCACGGAAAAGGCGCGAGCTATCGGAAGCTGCTCGACATCAAAAGCCCTCTTTTTGGTGTTAAGCAAACTGAAGTCATCAATGCAGACGATACGGACGCACCCGTAAGCCTTGTAGATGTAACTGGCTCGGGATTTTTTGACGGGCTGACCGCGACTATCCTTGAGGCGTACCATTTCCTTGAAAACAGATAGGTTGCTTGGCTCTTGCTCAGCTGATTGAAGGAGCGTTCCGCTGATTTTGCGAATTCCGGCAGACCTTGATTAAAGATGCCGCAACAAGTTGATTTCGACACCAAAACACAAGCAGGGTTTCTTATCAAAAGTCGCTAGGGAAAATTTGAGGTCCGGGCCTAGGTCCGTGAGGTGACGACAGACTGTGTTTGTTAAGATGCTGTTTGGGCCTTTTTCGCGGCTGCTACCAGCTTGGGAATTAAAGCTTCAAAATGTTGGTAGATCAGCATCGGAACGACAGGACCGGGGGGCCAGGGTGATCGCAATCAGATTCATGAAATAGGAGAACGTAACTGCATAGGACATCTCAATAACTCTTGTCTAAATGATTGGGCTGGTGAGTGGTCTCGCAATTGGGCAACGCGATAAAAACGCAGGGCCTGACCGGCCAGGCCAATGATGATCCAGCTGCCCTGACTATGGGCCGAGGCGAGGTTGAATTCCGCTTAAAGGCTGATCCCTACCAAAAAAGCTGGCAGAATATTGGTCAGCGAGAAGCTGGGGCCGTTTCCATCCATTAAACTGCCCCGAATGCCGCGATATAGAAAATTAACCATGGGACACTAGCGCATGGATAAGGCCCGAGGGCGACGAAATAGTCTGAAAATTCGCGCGTTCTAAAAAAATCTTCAATGTGATGGTCAAAGGACTAGGCATGCGGGCCCTGCGTGGCATCCCCCGTTTGGGGGACGACCCTTCGGATAGTGACCTAAGGTAAGGTATTTATTGGTTTGCCTTGGGATAGCGTTTGCATTCGCGCGGTCAGGGCGGCAACCTATTAACGAACGTGCGATCGATCTTGCTAATAAAGAGGGCATTTCACGCAATGGCACTTTATTTACTGGGTGCTCTCACCCTAGCGCTTTGCGCATTTGTCGGGGCGATCATTTATGGTTTCATTGTTCCACTCAGGGTGCATTTCAGGACGGATTTGCCCCGTCTAAATCCACCCGAACAGTTCCCGCATCAAAACGACAAACCTTTTGTTGGCCTTGCACTATCGGGCGGCGGGTCGCGGGCGGCCGTTTTTGCAGCCGCGGGAATGAAGGCGCTGCATGCGCGGGGCGTTCTTGAACACGTCAGCCATGTCTCAAGCGTGAGCGGCGGCGGGTTTGCCGCAGCCTATTGGGCTTTGTACCCGATGCAATTCGCTATCAGTTCAAAAAGCTATTTTGCCCAGATGCAGAGCGTTATGGCGCATGATTTTTTCTGGCATGTGCAGATGCGACAGCTGGTCAAACCGTCCCGTGCCTTTAGCCCCTCGCGCCGCTTGGTGTCGCTGCAAAACGCATTGGATCAGCCAGATTTTTTGAACGGCGCGTGTTTTGCAGACCTGCCCAGAGATCGCCAGTTCTTTTTCAACGCGGTCAGCTATGACACCGGTCAACGGTTCATTTTTAGCAACAGCACATTGCCTGCGCCGGATGTGCCGGAAGGTGCGGTGCTGCCAGCGGCCTTACGATCGCTATCGTTCTCGGATGCCAATGGAATACGCGAGACTCCGGCTGCGGTGCCTATCTCGCTTGCTGTCGCGACCTCGGCAGCCTTCCCGCCGTATCTTGGGCCAGCAACGATCCAAATTGATGAAAGCGATGGGACAGCAAAAGAATACTGGCATCTGGGTGACGGTGGAATCGTTGAGAATTCTGGCATCGAAACCCTCCGCGAGGCCGTCTATGCCCGCGGCGAAAACCAACGCGCTGTGATTTATGTGTTCAACGCGGGCCAGCGGTTAGACAGCGTTCTGTCAAAGAAATCCCATGACATCAGCATCTGGAGCCGCGAAGTCACCCGGCTGGTGGATGTCTTGCTGGAATACGCTACAGCCCACCGCGTGACCATGTTTGACGCGTTGGATCGCAAGCACGGAATGCAGATCGACGTTATCGAATTTGACTATCTGGATGTTGCCCGTCTGGCGCGGGCCGAAACCCCACCCAATGAACGTTGGCTCTCGTGGGATGGCTGGTACTACGCCACCCACGCCGACAGAATGGCAAGCAAAACGCCGGCTGATCATCTGGCCAAGATACCCACCGCCCTCAGGATTACGCCCAGCCACCAAGAGCTGATCGCAGCCGCCGCCGACTATCTGGTCAATCACCGGCTGAGCGCCCCGAATGGCAAGCAGCGGGTAGGCCTTACCGACGTTCAAATAGGGCATACAGCCTAGTAGCCCGTGAAATTACGGAACATATTCTTTCACGTTGGGCGGCAGATGCAGCACCGTAGTAAACCCCCGATCCAAGTCAGGCTGGGGTGAAAATATCTCAAGCGTGCACCCGGACTG
>JAPKCR010000474.1 GCA_026421135.1 Sulfitobacter sp.
TGCGAATTCTCCCCTCAGCCAACGAAGTGCTGCCGACTTAAGTTCGTCATCCCCATTTTCATGACCTTCCCAATACCGGCGAATGACCTCTGCAAATTCAAAACCGCCAGTGAGTTCTTCAAAATGGCCCAAGCGCTCGCGAATGATGGTGCCCGTAGGCACATCTTTTTCCTCGGCGTCTCGGTGCGCTTGGCTGACAAACCGCTCAACCACACTGGCCAAAGCACCACCATCTGGCTTTGTGCGCGTTGACAGGTTGCGCGCCATCTCTGCGTAGAGGCCGCGCGCTTGCCCACCTGTCGCGTGAATACGCCGGTCGGGTGCAAGATCAGCGAACATCACCACTAGCCCTTTTTCTAAAGCTACCAGACGGATCAGATTCATAAAGAAGGTTTTGCCAGACCCATACTCCCCGATCACGAACCGGATGGCAGAGCCTCCGTCCGCGATGCGTTCCATGTCCTTCACAAGTTCTTCGATCTCACGAACGCGCCCTACCTGAATATGACGCAGGCCCAGCTTTGGCACGACCCCCGCGCGCAAAGCCTGAACAATTGCATCGCGCTCACGTGGCTTCAATTTAGACATGACGCCCCTCCCCTTCTAATTTTTGTTTTACCGCATCCGCAATTTCCGGAGACACGTCATATCCATCATACTCGTCCAGCAAGGCTTCATCATGAGTTTCAAAGGCCCACTCGTTGACGGCCTCCAATGCACCAGACGGCATCAATCCATGCTTCCCACAAAGCTGTTCGAACGCGTCCTCGGTCCAGTTTTCTTGACCCACCAAATCCAACAGCAGTGCCCCATGTTTTGCATCTAGCCCTGTAAACAGCGTTGCACCCTTGGAGTCTCTGCCATTTTCTGCTTCTTCCTCGGCCTCAAATATCTGTCCAAGGACAGAAGACACCCGCGCCGTATCTGATCTGATGGCCGCAATCCGTGATGCATCCAGCACTGGCCCGGTTGCCTTTTGTAGTTCAGGAATGGCCTCTCCAGAATTGCCCGGCTGGGCCGCACGAACAGTGCGTGGCGCGTCTGCAATCTCACCAGCGTGAAGGTCGGAATAGGCGAGTGATGGATCAAGGCCCAATGCCTTGTACACCTTTTCGATGCTGGCGACTTCTTCGGATTGGATGACACCATCGGCGTGTGCCGCACCCACCAAGGCCGCACGCATCGCCGTTTGGTCTTCCACACCAACATCTTTGAGTTTGCGGCGCAGCAGCGTCATGTCAGGCGGCACGGCAAGGAACCAAACCATGTTTGCCTGAAGCCGGTGCCTTTCCTGCTCACTCAGCCCCTCAACAGATGCAACTTGGGTCTCCAACGCTTTGCGTTCAGCTTCGGCGATACGCCCGTCAGCATGGGCAACAAACGAGGCAAGGGCCAACTCCATCAACGCGGTCTGATAGCTTGCCGAAACATCTTCCAGCTTTTCGATCTGCTCGCCGAGATCAAACAGAACCACAGGCTCTTCCGGTTTCGGTGAACGCAGTGCAAAGCGTGGATCAGGTGCGAGCCCAAATCCAAGACGCGCCAAAGCATCTGCCGCCCCTGTTAGCTGTCTCTTTCCAATTTTCGTACTGCGCTGTCCTTCGAGCTTTTCGATCACGTCGGCCAGCGGAATAAGTCCGCCGCTCTGCATGATCCCCCTCGCCCACTCTTTCAGCGCTTCCATTTCTGTCGACGGGAACAGGGTCCACAGATCTAGTGGCAAAAGGGCGTGCGCTTCGATGCTTCCCCTGCCCTCGGGGTTCCGACCAAGATAGCGGCTCAGCTTATCAAGGTCGTCTATGACTTCATCTGCAACTTCCTGCGCAATCTCGACCGGCTTCCGCAATCCGGAGATATCAGGAACGGGTTTGCCATCGGCTGTCGGATTGAGAGTTCCTTCAAACTCGCTTGAGGCTGCGCGATAGGTGGCTTTGAGATGTTTGCGCGGCTTGCTGACCTTTAGGCCACTGGGAAAGCGATCCTCAAATCGGATTTTGAACAACGCCAAGAATTCATCACGGCACCGCGTTGCTGGCGTGCGCAAATGGCTTTCTGGATGGCACATCAACCAGCTCAGAACCCAGTCCGCGCTCAGGTTTTCTCCCTTATCAAGACGCGCGCCAATCGCATACTTCAGCGAAAAAGGAAGCTCCCAACCCTGGCGTTCAAAGATCGGCTCCAGCGCCTCAAACTCAGTTTCGGCAAGTGTCGCGATATCAAGAAATTCTCCCAAGTATCGCTTCACCGAATGGTTTTCGGGATAGACGGAAATCAATCTGCGAACTTCCGCAATGATATCCTTTGCATCAGCATTGGATTGATCGACAAAAAATCGCCGTTCTAACCCGTAAAAATACAAGAACATGTAACCCGGATCATAGGATGGGTCAGAACGGCCACTTGCCAACCATTCAAGATAGGTCGCCCTGCTTCGTGCTGAAATATCAGAATACCCAGGCCAGTATGACATGCCCTCCCCTGCCCTATCGTCCCCTGTCCTCGCGACGGAGAGAGAAGGGTCGATGTAGGCCCTGCATTTGTCGCGATAGCCATGGTGATTAAGCAATGGCGGCGTGCCGACATAGACCATTCCGCCAATATCTCGCGCAGCAACGGTCGCGGTCTCTGCCGCTGGTATCCAGCCATTTTTACGTGAATTCGTTTGCAGCTTGTGTGCTGTTGGCCGCGGGTTCTCATACCGCTTTGCAATTGCCGAAAGTGCTGGTGCCGCAGACTGGCCGGCACGCACGATTTCCGCGTAGTCCTGTTTTGGTGGTTTGGGCGGCGCTGTCGACGATGATTGAATAGCATTCGCTTCGCGAGTTCTCTCTCGCTCACGCTCGATGCGTTTGTCGTGTGCACTTACACGTGCGACTGGCTCGGATTGAGTTACTCTTGTGTTTGTGCTTTCCGCGGCAAGCACTTTGGCTTCCACTTTTCGGGATCGTCTCTTTTCTTGCCACCAGACCAAAACGATAGGTAACCCGAAGGCAAAGAGCATTTGACCGCCAACGGGCCAGCCTTGCAACACGGTCACTACGGCAACCATGCACAACAAAAAATAGAGCGCGTAAAAAAATAGAA
>JAPKCR010000475.1 GCA_026421135.1 Sulfitobacter sp.
AGGGCGAAATACATTCCCCCCACGGCTGCCATAACAAAGGGCAAGAGCCCCCACAGCAGTGGCGTGCCCAACAGAGGCAAGGTCGGGATCAGGATCAACGTGAAGGTCGTAAGGATAAATGCGGCAAACCCTTTTGGCGGCAGGGACTGGTGCGGCCAAAGCCGCAGTTCCTGCGTGCGGGCGTTCGGTGCGGTTTTCCATTCATAGGGCATGGCGCGGGCGGTCCGGTTAACCTGTCTAATGCCCTAATTTAGTACGTTTCAGGGGCCAGACAATGCGACAGATCGCGTCGGGCCCCTAATTTCGTTATTCCAATTCTACCAGCAGGTCCTTGGCGTCGATTTGGCCGCCAGGACTGACATGTACCGCTTTTACCACCGCGTCGCGGTCGGCGTGAATACCGGTCTCCATTTTCATAGCTTCGATTGTCAGCAGCAGATCACCCGCTTTGACCTTTTGACCTACCGAGGCCCCAACTGATGCAACAACCCCCGGCATGGGCGCACCGATATGGTTGGCGTTGCCAACTTCGGCCTTAGGGCGCTTTGCGGTCGTCGCTTTGACCAGACGGTTCGGGACACGCACCACACGGGGTTGACCGTTGAGTTCAAAGAATACTTTGACCTCGCCATCATCATTGGTTTCGCTAAGTGCTTGCAGGCGGATTTCTAACGTCTTGCCGGGGTCGATCTCGGCGGTGATTTCCTCGCTTGGTTCCATGCCATAGAAAAACGTCCGCGTCGGCAGAACGCGTACAGGACCATAGATGCGGTGGCGTCCCATGTAATCAAGGAAAACCTTTGGGTACATGAGATAGCCTGAAAGATCGTCATCTTCGACCTTAGCGCCTTCAAGCTGTGCCTCCAGCTCTTTGCGTGTGGCCTCAAGATCAGTTGGGGGCAGATGTGCGCCGGGACGGTCTGTATTTGGTTTCTCGCCCTTCAGAATCTTGCCTGAGATGCCAGCGGGGAACCCACCCGGAGGTTGGCCCAAGTTGCCGCGCATCATATCGATGACGCTGTCGGGAAAGGACATTTCCGCATTCGGGTCTTCGACCTGTGCGCGGGTTAACCCTTGGGACACCATCATCAACGCCATATCCCCGACCACTTTGGACGATGGCGTGACCTTGACGATATCGCCGAACATCTGGTTGACGTCGGCATAGGTTTTCGCGACCTCGGGCCAGCGGTCGTCCAGCCCCATCGACGCGGCCTGCGCCTTGAGGTTGGTGAACTGGCCGCCGGGCATTTCATGCAAGTAAACTTCAGATGACGGTGCCTGCATGCCGGTCTCGAAGGCCGCATATTCGCCACGAACTTCTTCCCAATAGTTGGAAATTTCACGTACGGCGTCCATCGACAGGCCGGTGTCGCGGTCGGTGCGTTTCAACGCCTCGACCACAGAACCCAGTGTCGCTTGCGATGTGTTGCCCGACAGCGCATCCATTGCGCAATCGACTGCATCCACACCCGCCTCAGACGCGGCCATGATCGTGGCGATGGCGACGCCAGCGGTGTCATGGGTGTGGAAATGGATCGGTAGGCCGACTTCGGTTTTCAGCGCCTTGATCAGAACCTTGGCGGCGTTTGGTTTCAGCAGCCCGGCCATGTCTTTCAGGCCTAGTACATGCGCACCTGCCGCTTTCAGGTCTTTGCCCATCGCCACATAGTATTTCAGATCATATTTCGCGCGATCCGGGTCAAAGATATCACCAGTATAGCAAATTGTACCTTCGCAGATCTTGTCATTTTCGATCACCGCATCCATCGCAACGCGCATGTTTTCAACCCAGTTGAGGCTGTCAAACACGCGGAACACGTCAACGCCTTCGGTGGCGGCGACACGCACGAATTCTTGCACCACATTATCAGGATAGTTGGTGTAGCCGACACCGTTAGAGGCGCGCAGCAGCATCTGGGTCATGACATTGGGTAGCGCGGCGCGCAGGTCGCGCAGGCGCTGCCATGGGCATTCTTGCAAGAACCGATAGGCGACGTCAAAGGTAGCGCCCCCCCAGCATTCCATCGAGAAAAGCTGCGGGAGATTGGCAGCATAGGCAGGGGCGACTTTAATCATGTCATGGCTGCGCATCCGCGTCGCCAGAAGGGATTGGTGACCGTCGCGCATCGTGGTGTCGGTGATCAAAAGCTGACGCTGCTGGCCCATCCAGTCCGCGACTGCTTTAGGGCCTTGTTGCTCAAGTAAATTGCGGGTGCCCATTTGCGGCTCCGCCTTGGCAACAGGCGGCATCGGTGCACGCACGGTGGCGGCAGGCCGGTCGAACCCTTTGGTCTCCGGGTGTCCGTTTACCGTGATGTCAGCGATATACGTCAGCACCTTGGTCGCACGATCACGCCGCTTTTTGAAGTTGAACAGCTCGGGCGTCTGATCGATGAACTTTGTGTGGTAGGTATTGTCGAGGAAAGTCGGATGTTTCAGCAGGTTTTCGACAAAGGCAATGTTGGTGGATACGCCGCGGATACGGAATTCGCGCAAGGCGCGGTCCATACGGGCGATTGCCTGTTCCGGTGTCTGGGCCTTGGCCGTGACCTTGACCAGAAGACTGTCGTAATAACGCGTGATGACCCCGCCGGAATAGGCCGTACCACCGTCCAAGCGGATGCCCATGCCCGTCGCCTCGCGGAAGGCGGTGATGCGCCCATAGTCGGGAATGAAGTTGTTCTGTGGGTCCTCGGTTGTAATCCGAGTTTGCAGCGCATGGCCGTTTAACTGCACATCGGCTTGGCTGGCTTTGCCCGTCGCTTGCGCGATGGTTTTGCCCTCGGCGATCAGAATTTGCGCCTGAACGATATCGATGCCGGTGACTTCTTCGGTGACGGTATGCTCGACCTGAACACGGGGATTTACTTCAATAAAGTAGAATTTGTCGTCGTCCATATCCATCAGGAATTCAACGGTACCCGCGCATTCGTAATTCACATGGGCGCAAATCTTGCGGCCCAATTCGCAAATTTCGGTGCGCTGTTCTTCGGTCAGATACGGGGCAGGGGCGCGTTCAACGACCTTTTGGTTGCGCCGCTGGACAGAGCAGTCGCGTTCAAACAGATGGTAGATTT
>JAPKCR010000476.1 GCA_026421135.1 Sulfitobacter sp.
ATGCCGAAAATGCTGACCGCGAGGTCGTCCTTGCACCAGGGCGAGCGGGCGACCTGCTGAATATGTATCTGGGTGATGCAGACCGGTCTGACGCGAGGCTAAATACACTTGATGCCAGTTTCAGCGGTGCACCGCCTGTATGGATTTGCGTAGGGGACACAGAGGTTTTGCGAGATGATTCCCGCGCCCTAAGTCAGCATTTGAAGGCGTGCAATGTACACGTCACCTTTTGCGAGGAGCATGACCTGCCCCATGTCTGGCCGATCTTTCACAATGTCTTGCCAGAGGGGCGACATACATTGGATCAACTAGCGACCTGGATCAAAGCCCTGCCGACGCCGGTATCCGAAAGCTAAGCGCTTCGGCGAGGTGGTGCTTTTGGACAGTCTCGGCTTCGTCCAGGTCGGCAATGGTTCGCGCGACACGCAAGACACGGTGATAGCCGCGCGCAGACAAATGAAACCTCTCGGCCGCACGCATCAACAATTCTCGCGCATCGGGATCAGGCGTCGCGATGCTTTCTAGCAGGTCGCCTTCGGCATCTGCGTTCAAATGCACGTCAGGCGCATCCCCAAAACGGATCTCTTGCGTTTGTCGGGCTTTGGCGACGCGCGCCGCGACCTCGGCCGAGCCTTCGCTGCTCCCCGGTAGGTCCAGATCGGTAAAGGCGACTGGGGGCACATCCACACGCAGATCAAACCGGTCCATCAATGGCCCCGAAATGCGGGCCATATAGTCTTCGCCGCACGCGGGGGCGCGGCTGCAGGCCCGTGCCGGATCACTAAGATATCCGCATTTGCAGGGGTTCGCTGCCGCGACCAGCATGAACTTACAAGGGTATTTCACATGGGCATTGGCGCGGGCGATCATGACTTCGCCGGTTTCAACGGGCTGGCGAAGAGTCTCAAGAACCATACGAGGAAACTCGGGGAATTCATCCATGAACAACACACCGTTATGGGCCAGGCTGACCTCGCCGGGTTTGGCCTGCCGACCGCCCCCGATAATGGCGGCCATTGATGCGGTGTGATGCGGCTCGCGAAACGGCCGTGTGCGCGATATGCCCCCCTCGATCAATAGCCCGGAGAGGGAATGAATCATCGATGTGCTAAGTGCCTCACGCGGAGTAAGTGGGGGCAAAATCGAGGGAAGGCGCGCGGCCAGCATTGATTTGCCAGACCCGGGCGTACCTACGAACATAAGGTGATGACGTCCCGCAGCCGCGATTTCCAACGCGCGTTTCGCCCGCTCCTGCCCTTTGACGTCGCGCAGATCCTTGGTTTGATGCGGTGCGGATACCTCGCCCGGATCGGAGGGGGGGATGGGTACTTGACCAGTATAATGCCTGACAACAGCCCCCAAGGAGCTTGCGGCGATGACCTGCGTATTGCCGACCCAAGCAGCTTCTGCGCCGGAAGCTTCGGGACACAATAGGCCACGGTTGTGTTCTGCTGCTGTCATCGCAGCAGGCAACGCGCCAATGACTGGGATCAATGTGCCGTCCAAGGAAAGTTCCCCAAGGGCGATTACGGACTGAATGACATCGTCGGGCAAAATGTCGATCGCTGACAATAGGGCGAGGGCAATGGGCAGGTCAAAGTGACTGCCTTCTTTCGGTAAGTCTGCGGGGCTGAGGTTTATGGTGATCCGCTTGCTTGGCAGCGCAATCGCCATTGACGAAAGCGCGGCGCGCACCCGATCACGGGCTTCCGAGACTGCCTTGTCAGGGAGGCCAACAATCGAGAATGCAGGCAGCCCGGCTGAAACTGCACATTGCACTTCGACAATTCGCGCTTCAACGCCCTGAAATGCAACCGTATATGCGCGCGAAACCATAGGAGTCCTTCGGAAGCCAAGATGGTTAATGCGTAGGTCCGGGGTCTTTAAGAAGCGTTAACACGCGCTGCGATGGTGGGATTTGGGCTTATCTTGCAAACTGAATAAGGGGGTGGTTCAGGCTACGGGCCAAGGCGTAGTGGGGCAGCCCATATCATAGGGGAAGGGATCATAGATGATCTCGAGGCCTTCGGCGCGCCACGTTTTGAATGCGGGGTCGTTCAGGGTTACCTGACAATAGTCCCTTGCCGTCTGTGACACCGGTAGATCGTATCCGACGATCCGTGCACAGACTGGAGCATAAAAGACATCTGCAAGGCTGTAGCTGCCGAATAGCCATGGGCCTTTGCCGTCTGATGCATCGTTTGCATAATCCCAAAGCTCTTGCAGGCGGGTGAGGTCTTTGGCCAGTGCTTCGGACACCGGGAAACCTTTGTTCACATGTTGAAGCTGCATGGGGCATTCGCCGCGCAAGGTGGAGAAGCCAGATGCCATCGCAGCACATAGCCATCGCGCTCGGGCGCGGGTGGACGGGTCTGTTGGCCAAAGCGCCTTTTCGGGGTGCCGCTCGGCCAAGGTTTCAGCCATGGCAAGTGTTTCGCCGATTATTTCACCATCCGGTGTTTTCAATGCGGGCACCAGTTTGGCAGGTGCCAGAGATGCCAAGTCCTGGGCCATGGTGCCGCCATAGAGGCCGACCATATGGCTGCGGTATGGCAGGTCAAATTTTTCAAGCATCAGCCAGCCGCGCAGGGACCAGCTGGAAAAGGTTTTGTCGCCGATATAAAGGTCATATGTCATGCTGCTTTTCTAGCGAAGCAAACCGGTCTTGCGCAAATCTTATTCTGTTGCGGCGCTGATCACGGAGAATGATTGATGCTGGCGACATTCCATCGCGCATTGTTTACCACGATCTGCGTAGCCGACAGATTGTCGATTTTGTGGGCGAATACCGCTTTGGGACTTATATTCATTGCACGCTGTACCTGTGTCAGAATGACGCCAAAATGCGCGACGGCGATGATGTGGTCATCTGGATAGAGGGCATTCAATCGATCAACGGCAGCGTTTATGCGTTTTGCGGCAACGTTCCAACTTTCACCATTAGGAGGGGAGATATCGCCAGGGTTAGACCAATAAGCCTTACTGAGTTCGGGGTGATTTTTAAATACGTCATTGGCATGCATGCCATCCCATAATCCAAAGTTCAGTTCTCTCAGATTTTCGTCATGGGGAAGGCGTCG
>JAPKCR010000477.1 GCA_026421135.1 Sulfitobacter sp.
TCAGACGCACACAGCGTCTGATGTGCGAGCGTATGCCGCGCAGCTCGAGCAACCTTTTGCATGCGCGCGCGCATCGTCAGGTAATCCGCGATTTTGGTCGCTTTCCCTATCGTAATGACGCGCTGGAGCGCCCCTATACGGCCTTGGAGCAGTCTTATATTAAAGATGGCGGATATGGCAGCACTGTACGTGCCCTTCAGGAAAAAGCCGCCTAAGACTGAATTCAAGGTGCAAAACAATCTCGCGGTTGCTGAGAGGCAAGATATAGTTTACCGCTAAACTATATTTTCTCTCCTACGTTGCGAGGTACCCCTATGGCTGAAAAATCCTTTGATCTGATCGTGATCGGCGCGGGGCCAGGTGGCTATGTCGCCGCGATTCGCGGTGCCCAACTGGGCCTGTCGGTCGCAATCGTCGAACGCGAACATCTGGGGGGCATCTGTCTGAACTGGGGTTGTATCCCAACCAAGGCGCTGCTGCGGTCCTCGGAAGTATTCCACCTGATGCACCGCGCCAAGGAGTTCGGCCTGAAGGCAGATAATATCGGCTATGACCTGGACGCCGTCGTCAAACGCTCGCGCAAGGTCGCGGGGCAACTTTCGGGCGGCATCGGTCATTTGATGACAAAGAACAAGGTCACCGTCTTTATGGGCGCGGCCAAGCTGGCAGGCAAAGGCAAGTTTTCCGTAAAGACCGACAAAGGAAGCGAAGAGCTGACGGCCAAGAACATCGTGCTAGCCACCGGCGCGCGCGCGCGCAACTTGCCGGGCCTTGAGGCTGACGGCAAACGTGTCTGGATGTACAAAGACGCGTTGGATCCACCACATATGCCGAAAAAGCTGCTGGTTATCGGATCGGGCGCTATCGGCATCGAATTCGCCAGCTTTTACAACACCTTGGGTGCTGATACGACCGTTGTCGAAGTTATGGACCGTATCCTGCCCGTCGAGGATGAAGAGATCAGCAAATTCGCGAAAAAGCAGTTCGAAAAGCAAGGCATGAAGATCATGCAAAAGGCTGTCGTCAAACAACTGGACCGCGCCGCTGACAAAGTCACCGCCCACATCGAAGTGGGGGGCAAGGTCGAAAAGCACGAGTTTGACACCGTAATCTCTGCCGTCGGTATCGTCGGGAACGTCGAAGACCTTGGCCTTGAGGAAATGGGCGTAAAGGTCGACCGCACCCATGTTGTGACCGATGAATATTGCCGCACAGGTGTTGATGGCCTCTATGCCATCGGTGACATCGCTGGCGCCCCTTGGCTGGCGCATAAGGCGTCCCACGAGGGTGTCATGGTGGCCGAATTGATAGCTGGCAAACATGCGCATCCGGTGAAACCTGAATCAATAGCCGGCTGTACCTATTGCCACCCCCAGATCGCGTCCGTCGGCTATACCGAAGCCAAGGCCAAGGAGCTGGGCTATGACATCAAAGTCGGCCGCTTCCCCTTTATCGGCAATGGCAAGGCGATTGCTTTGGGTGAACCCGAAGGCATGATTAAGACCGTGTTTGACGCGAAAACCGGCGAATTGCTGGGTGCCCATATGGTCGGTGCCGAAGTGACCGAACTGATCCAAGGCTATGTCGTAGGCCGTCAGTTGGAAACCACCGAAGAAGACCTGATGAACACCGTCTTCCCGCATCCGACCCTGTCCGAGATGATGCACGAGGCCGTTCTCGACGCCTATGGAAAAGTGATCCACATGTAATAGCGACCCGCGCCATTCCGATCTGGACGGGGTGGCGCACCCCTGCCATAGATTGCCTATGGTAAGTCTTAATCGCGTCGTCATGGGCCCGGCTTCTCGCCGGATGATCCAGAACCTCATCCCCCAGCAGCTTGATGTTGCCGAGATTTCGGGCAAGTGGGGCGCGATGTTCGATTTCAAATCCTACGAACAGTTCCGCTATCCGGAATATGACATCTGCGCGGGTCCTTTCATGGACAAGCCGTTGGACCGCCCCCGCAAATTCGACCTGATCCTAGCCAATCAGGTTTGGGAGCATCTGGACCGTCCTTACGCGGCTACCAAAAATATACGCCGGATGCTTAAAAAAGGCGGTTATTTCTGGGTGGCCGTTCCGTTCTTTGTGCCGTTTCACGCGGCCCCTATGGATAATTCGCGCTGGTCTGCACGGGGACTGAAAAACCTGCTGATCGAATGCGGCTTCGAGGAAGATGCCATTCAAGCCAGCCAATGGGGCAACCGCAACGCCGCCCTGCGCAATATGGAAGAAAAATGGCCGCCCGAATATGACAAGGCCACAGATGACATCAGCAATGACCCTGACATGCCGATCTGCGCATGGGCGTTGGCGCAAAAGACCTGAAACGCTTGCGGTGACCCTTTGATGAAAACCCCGTTTCCGTTGGTATTCGCGCTTTGGGGCGCGGGTTTGGGTGCGGCTGCGCAATACGGCAAGGTCAGCGTGGTCTTCGACGCGCTGCCTGACCTCTATCCGGGGGCAGGGGCCGCATTGGGCTTTGTCGTGTCGCTGGTAGGGTTGGTCGGTATCATTTTTGGTGTGGTGGCCGGGTTGGTTGTGGCGCGCGTGCGCTATCGGCGGGCCTTGATCGGCGCACTTTGGGTCGGGGCCGCAATGTCGGCGTTTCAGGCGCTTTTGCCTGGCTTGCCGTTGCTATTGGCCAGCCGCGTCATCGAAGGCGCGTCGCACTTGGCCATTGTCGTGGCAGCACCCACATTGATTGCGCAACTTAGTGCGCCCAAGGATCGTGGCCTGACACTTTCGCTTTGGGGCACGTTCTTTGGGGTGGCCTTTGCAATCTTGTCTCTGTTCGGTCGGCCATTGGTCGCAGGCTGGGGAATATCCGCCCTGTTTGCTGCGCATTCCGCCTATATGGCTGTTTTTGCTTTGATTTTATCAGGTTGGTTAAGGCAGCTTCCGCCAGAAGGACCACAGCCAAAGCTTAATCTAGGACAAATTCTGCGGGATCACCGAACAATCTACCGGTCGCCTTACATCAGCGCGCCTGCCGCTGGCTGGTTGTTCTACACCTTCTGCTTTGTGTCGATCCTGACCGTGTTGCCGCCGTTTTTGGCGCCCGAATTGCGCAAC
>JAPKCR010000478.1 GCA_026421135.1 Sulfitobacter sp.
AAAACTGTCGCCCAGCTTGAAACCGTTCGCGATTGCGAATGGTTCGTTCACTACAATTTCCTTGGTGCTGACGGGATTGGGAAAACGTCCCTTCACCAAAAAGGGAACGTTTAATAGCGGGTCTGAATTTTCGGGATAGGATAAAATTTGGCCTACCGCCGTTCTCGTTCGGCCAGGGATATCCAAAGTTGCGGCACCGATGATCCGGCCCTCAACGCTCATCACTCCGTCGATCCGGGCAATTTCAGTCAGCAACGACAACGGCGCGCGGGTGGTATGAGCAAAGACACTGGCAAAGCGGTTACGCTCGTAATATGCAGTGCGCGTTTCAGACAGAGCTTTGTACATCCCGACAGACGTCAGCAGGATCGCCACGCCGCATGCCAACACCATAGCAATCGCGACAGCCTGCACCCAAAGCCGTCTGAAATCGCGGAGCAGTTTGATGTCTAATGCTTGCATTGGACCTACCAGACAATCTCGGAGGGGGCGACCTGCGTCTTGTTAACCCGCGTTTCGCTGATTTTACCGTCTTGGAAAAAGATAACCCGATGCGCCATACGCTGAATTTCCGCGTTGTGGGTGATGACAACGGTAGTGGTGCCAAAGCGTTCGTTGATGTCGCGCAGAACCTCTAGCACTTGCACACCTGTTGTGCTGTCCAATGCCCCGGTGGGTTCGTCGCATAACAGGATCTGCGGGCGCTTTGCGATGGCCCGCGCAATGGCAACACGCTGCTGCTCGCCCCCCGACAGCTCTGACGGGAAGTGATCCATTCGTTTACCCAGACCGACAAGCGTAAGCGCTTCTTCTGCGGGCATGGGATCGGGGGAAACATCGGTAACCAGTTGTACGTTTTCACGCGCTGTCAGGCTGGGAACCAGATTATAGAACTGAAATACAAACCCGACATGATCGCGCCGGTATTTGGTGAGCTCGCGGTCTGACATATCCGTTAGTTCGATATCATCGAACCAGACACGCCCATCCGTTACATGATCCAGCCCACCAAGGATATTTAAAAGCGTCGACTTCCCGCTGCCCGAGGGGCCAAGCAAAACAGTCAATTCACCTTTGAAAAGTTCAAGATCAACGCCACCTAATGCAAAAACCTTTACGTCACCAGTTTCATAAACCTTGGTAACACCTTCAGTTTTAAAAACGACTTCTGCCACATGGTCCTCCTAGGTAGTTCCTAGATAGACATCTGTGCAGGAACCGGATTGATTGATCTCAATTCTAAGGCTGAATGCCTTAAGTATCAAAAGCCTTGCCAACTAAGGCAAAGCAGGAGCTGGAAATGGCCACGTCAAAACCTATCACCAAAATCTTTGAAATGACGGATGACCGCTGGCGTGCGCTAACAAAGTCCGGAGAGGCGCATAAACACCGCTACGGGCATGCAGCTGTTGTGTCTGGTCCGGTGGGGCAGGGTGGCGCCGCGCGATTGGCCGCGCGGGGGGCGCTGCGTATCGGGGCTGGCTTGGTCAGCGTTATATGCAGCCAAGACGCCATTGCCGAACATGCCGCCCAGCTGAATGCAATTATGGTCAAACCGTATCCCTCGGTAGATTACTTTGGGGATCACCTGACCTCAATGAACCCGCAAGCAATATGTATCGGCCCGAATTTGGGGTTAGGGGCCTCCAGTCAAGGCTTGCTTTCCACCGTTCTTTCCTTTGGGCTTCCGACATGTCTTGATGCTGATGCGATTACATTGATCTCTGACGCTTCAATAGACCTGCCTGCCATCGCAAACTCACAAAGCGTATTAACACCTCACGAGGGCGAACTGCGCCGTTTCATCCCAGAGGTATTTGCCACAACATCCTGCCGCGTTTCCCTAGCACAAGCTGCCGCGGCAAAGGCCGGTTGTGTTGTTCTTTTTAAAGGCCCCGAAACCGTCATTGCGGCGCCGGATCAGACACCCGCGATTGTTTCGTCTAGATCATTACAGAACACCAGTTGGCTTGCGACGGCTGGGTCAGGCGACGTGTTGGCAGGGTTCATAACTGGACTTCTGGCGCGGGGGTTTCGCGGATTCGAGGCGGCGGCGGTGGCCGCAGACCTTCATTTCCGCTGCGCAGACGCCTTTGGTTCTGGGCTGATCGCCGAAGACATTCCCGAAATGCTACCCAAACTTTTCATTTGATATAGATCAAACTGAGAGAAAAATCCTGTTGTAGAAAGACAAAAAAACAGGTGATGGTTTATGTTGGCGAAAAATATGTGGCGGGATGCGCTTCCTTGCTTGGCAGGTATTTCCGAATATGTGTCTGATTTGTTGGACAAACAGGCGCGGCAGACAAACTGGCAGAAAGGTGCGTTGATCTTCGGGCCGGACAATCCGCCAGATGGCCTATGGCTGTTGGTATCGGGTACAGTGCGGGTTCATCTGCGATCGGATGATGGCAACGAGATAGTGTTGTACCGCCTGCATTCAGACGAAATCTGTGCTATGACAACAGCCTGCATGTTGGCCTTTGAAAACTACGCAGCGCAAGGCACCGCTGAAACCGACGTAAAGGCAATCAAGATCCCCCGCAAAGCCTTTGAAGAATTAATGACTACATCAAATGAATTTTGCGCCTTTGTGTTCTCGGGATACTCCAAACGGATAACCGATCTTCTTTCGCTGATCGAAAACGCTAGCCTTGAACGGATAGACATTCATGTCGCCCAAAGGTTGCTAGACCTTCGAAACACCAAGACTGGCTTGTGCATTGGTCCTGAACAGCTTGCCGCTGAATTAGGCACAGCCCGTGATGAAATCTTCTTTTATCTCAAGGAATTTGAACGACGCGGATGGCTGAGTGTGAACCAAGGCAAGATCAAGGTGCGCGATGCCGCCGCAATTGAGAGGTTTGCTCGGCCGACTTGGCTTGCAACTCCCAAGGCACTGTCACTGACTGGTCAAAGCACGATCCATTGACGAACAGAAATCAATCTGAACTGGAGAATAATATGTCTGCAAATGTTGGAAATACGGATCGCATCTTGAGGGCGATTTTGGGGATTATCCTTTTTATTGCACCGCTATTGAACATACCCGCTATCTGGTCCAGCCCCT
>JAPKCR010000021.1 GCA_026421135.1 Sulfitobacter sp.
CGCGCTGAAATAGAAAATGGGCCACGAAATCGCGGCCCCATTCCCAAAGTTAAGTATGTCGGTTTACATGGTCCACGCCATACGTGCCGGGTGGTATTCGAACCCGATGTGGTGACCTGCGCCAACCAGACCGTCTTTGGTGTGGTTGAAAAGCGAACGCCAATAAGGCTGGATTGTAACGCCTTCATTTTGGATCAGCGCTTCACCTTCGGCCATCAGTTTGCGGCGTTGTTCGACATCTGCCACAGACAGCGCTTTGGTCAGCAGGGCGTCGAATTCGGGGTTAGACCAACCGAATTCATTCCATGCTTCGCCAGAGCGATAGGCGAGCGCCCAGATTTGCACACCCAAGGGCCGTGCGTTCCAGTTTGTTGACGAAAACGGATACTTCGTCCAGTCATTCCAAAAGGTCGAACCGGGCAGAATTGTCCGCTTTACCTTGATACCCGCATCACGCAATTGGGCGGCGACCGCATCGGTCGTGTCCTTGCGCCAAGCATCGTCGATCGAGAACAGTTCGTGCTCGAAATCGGCCATGCCTGCTTCGTCCATCAGTGCCTTGGCGGCGGCTGGATCGACTTTGCGCGGTGCAATCTCGGCGTATTCGGGGTGCATGGGGCCAACGTGGTGGTTTTCTGCAACCAGTCCGCGACCAGCATAGCCAAGCTCTAGCAAGACGGCGTTATCAACGGCCATTGCAATCGCCTGACGCACGCGTTTGTCTGCATACGGCTTTTTGCCATCAACTTCGGCCAGCTGGTTGGGGCGGACAACGATGGTGGCCGCAGTGGCGATCTGATTTTCGTTCCAGCCATCAAGCGTGCTGAATACGTCGATGAATTCACCTTCGATCGAGTAGGTCGCGTCGATCTCGTCGGCCTCGGCTGCCGCAACAAAGGCAGACGGGTCTGTGCCGTAGTCGATGTATTCCAACCGGTCGATGTACGGGCCGCCGTAAACTTCGGTTCCCCACCAGGTGTGGTCTGCGTTCTTGACCAAGACACCCTTAACGCCCACCTCGAGCGATTCAGGCAGGTAGGCACCAGTTCCGACGGGGTTATCAAGCATCGTTTCTGCGTCGAACCCTTCGGGGACGATCGCGGCTGGATAATCGGCCATACCCGGGATCAATGTAATGTCCGGACGTGGCAACATGAGTTTGACCACGTGGTCGTCAACCGCAACGATGGAACCTTCGATTGCCTTGCCTGTGGCCTCGTCTATCAAGGTCGCAAAGCGGCCCGCCATAGAGTTGCCTTCGACGGACTTGTCACACCATCCTTCGATGTTGCGCACAACATCAGCAGAGGTAAAGGCAGTGCCATCGTTCCAGGTCACGCCCTTGCGGACATTCAGGGTATATTCTGTGGCATCATCGTTAATCTCCCAGCTTTCCAGCAGGGCGGGGGTGAACGTACCATCATTTTCCCAGATCGCGAGATACTCGAGCCAACCGCGCGAAAAGTTCGCGATTTGAGACCAGTCATAGGTGCGCGGGTCCTTGAGGGCGCGCACTTCCATTTGCATACGCACCGTACCACCTTCTTTGTGGGCGGCGGCGCTTGCCGGTGTGGGCAGGCCAATCATCGCATAGGCGGTGGCGGTGGTTGCACCAAATGCGCTTGCAAGCGCCAGAAATTCGCGGCGATTTACCGGGTCTGCTTTGGCAGCCTCTGCAGAATTCAGGATGGCTTTTGGCAGTGGTTTACCAGTACGGGTCAAAAAACTCATGATCTTCCTCTCTGTTGATGTGGCTACGGACTTGTGCCGCTTTCCACTTTCGGTACCCAAGGCGAAGACCTTGAGGTCGGTGATGCAGTTGATCTGCGCTCGTTGCTTAGTTGAAACTAAGTGTGGCCGGCCGAGTGTCAACATTGAGGTGCCATGCGTCAAGGCTGGATGGGGTCAATAACCCAACGGACCCTTAAAAATATAAGGATCGGGTTGTGCAATTTTAAGTGACGTTACGGAAGGTGGGCATGTGATTCCCAAGATCGGGTCTGCGGTATGAGCAGCGGTGACGCTGGAGTAACTTCGCAATGCTACGGATTAACCTATGGAAGCGCTGATGCGCTGCTCAATGGTTGATCTGCCAAAGGGCAGATGTGTGCCTCTGGTGGTGCTATTTAAGTGCAAGACAAGTCAGGAAGTCGTGTCTAGGCGGGCTGTGGTCAGCAGGATCTTGAGCGTATCTAAATCGCCGATCTCGTTTCCGAAAATAAGGACGAGTCTGGCGTTTAGCGCGTGGCTCTCCGTTTCGCTTAACCCCTCGTGTGCGTCCATAAGAGCGTTGTAGAAACTGTCTGCGTCAGGGCCGAGTTTGTCTTCTTGGATCATAATGTCGCTCCGAGGGCTCGGTCACGGGCTGCAATGATAGCGGTGGTGTCTGCGGCATCGAAAACGGCGCAAACATGGCCGTCGGGGCGCAGAAGATAGATATTCTCTGTGCCATAGCGGGTTTCGACGTGACCATCGACTGAACGATAACACGGGTAGTCGCCGGATTGGTTGATGCCAATTCGCGCGATGCCTGCAATATCGGGAAGATGTGCCGGGCCAGCAGTCAATAAGGTAAATCCGCCATGGGCTTTTGACAGCAGCCAGATTGGGCCGTGCGCGTCCACAAGCGGGGCGTCAACCATTGGTGTGCCGGGCGGAATTGGCGCAATCCCTGAAGTTTGCAGAGGGGATGCAGAAAGGCTGCAGGGTTGGGACAACCTTCCCGAATTAATCAACTTGCGGGCAAAGGGGTGATCGGCTGCAAGTTGGAGGACCTGATCGCGAAAGAGCGCCTCAATCGGGGATTTGGGCGTCATGAAGTTTGTGGCGCGCGATGAGTTGAGGATGTTTTCGGCAGAGCCGTGGACGCGTTCAGTATTGTATGTTTCCAGCAGGGGTTGGCCGGCCATGCCTTGCAAGACAGCAGCCAGTTTCCAGCCCAGATTATCTACGTCCTGAATGCCCCCGTTTCCGCCACGCGCGCCAAAAGGGCTGACCACGTGCGCGCCGTCGCCGACAAAGATGACGCGGTTGTGCAAGAAACGTTCAAGTTTGGCACAGCGGAATTTATAGACGCTCATCCAGTCAAGACGGAAAGGGGTTTCGCCGACAATAGCTTTGATCCGGGGTATGACTTTTTCTTCAGTCGCTTCGGTTTTTGGATCGGTATCGGGGCCGAGTTGCAGATCAATCCGGTAAATATTGTCGGGCTGTTTATGCAGTAGAGCAGATTGACCATTGTGGAACGGCGGGTTGAACCAGAACCAGCGTTCAGGGGTACCGTGATTGCCAAAGGGCGAGGTTTCCATCTCCACGTCAACGATCAGGAAATGTTCCTCGAAGGTTTGCCCCTCGAACGGTAAATCCATGCGATTGCGTGTGGGCGATCCTGCGCCATCGCAAGCGATGTAGTAATCCGCCGTAAGCGTGTAGTCCCCATCGGGGGTGGAGATGTCGATCGATAGATGGTCGCCATGGTCCGTGTGGTTGATGACCTTGTTAAGAAAGCGCAGGTCAATCAGGTCGGGAAAGTCTTGCGCTCGTTCGGCAAGGTACTGTTCGACGTAGTATTGCTGCAGGTTGATGAAGGCCGGGTATTTGTGGCCCGGTTCTGGCAGTAGATCGAAAGCGTAAACCTGTTTGTCACCGTGGAAATTACGCCCGACTTTCCAAGTCACGCCTTTGGCCAGCATGCGTTCGCCGACGCCAAGACGATCAAAGATTTCGAGCGTCCTTTTGGCCCAACAGATTGCGCGCGAGCCGACGGAGACGACGTTATTGTCGTCAAGCACAACCGAAGCTACGCCCCGTTGCGCCAGATCGATTGCCATCGCCAGTCCGATAGGGCCCGCGCCGACGATCACGACGGGATGACGCGGTTCGGACCGGGTCAGGCCGGGCGGTGGGGTGTAAGGGAAAGGGGCGTAATCATAGGCCATGATGGGTCTCAGCTTTGCAAGTCTTCCCACATCTCAATGTCGCGTTTATCGGTCCAAATGCGGGGATGGCTGATGCCGCGGGCTTCGTCATAGGCGCGGGCGACGTTGAAGGGCAGGCAATGTTCATAAATCGCGTAGTCAGAGAATTTCGGGTCACATTCGGCGCGCACGGCATCCCAAGCGTCTTTTAGCGTGCCATTGCGAGCGGCTACTCGGGCGGCCGGGCGGTAAGTGCTTTCGACGAAATCGCGAGTGTTTTCGATTGCAGCATTGACCATATCGGTGCCGACCAGTGCGTCACCGCGGCCCGGCGCGATGGCAGCCACATCATAGGCTTTGATTGCGTCCAGCGTATTGCCCCACTCGGCGAAATAGCCGTCACCGCAATAGCAGGCCGAATGGTATTCTACGATGTCACCGGTGAACATCACGTTTTCATCGGGCACATGGATGACGATGTCGCCAGCGGTGTGGGCCCGACCCAAGTGCATCAGGTCGACGCGCCGATTGCCAAGGTAGATGGTCATGCGATCGTTAAACGTCGTGGTCGGGTAGGTGAGGCCGGGGATGGATTCGTGCCCTTCGAACAGGCGAGGGAAACGCTGAAATTCGCTGTCCCAGTCTTCTTGACCACGCTCGTTAACCATGCCGCGCGCCATTTCGGACATGATGATTTGGTCTGCATTAAAGGCCGAGGCCCCCAAGACGCGAACGGCGTGGTAGTGGGTAAGGGCGACATGGGTGATCGGCTTGTCGGTAACCTCTCGGACTTTTTCGATGACCTTGTTGGCGAGGCGCGGCGTCGCTTGTGCCTCGATGATCATGACAGAGTCGTCGCCGATTATCACACCAGAGTTGGGGTCACCTTCGGCGGTAAAGGCCCAAAGATCTTTGCCGACTTCGGTGAAGGAAATCTTCTTTTCGGTCATATCCCCTTGGGAGGCAAATTTTTTGGACATTGGTTTTCCTTATCAAATGTCTGCGCGCGGGGCGATCTGTGATGCCTCCGGCGGGAGTTTATCTGGCAAAATGAAGCTGGGGTCAGGATTGAACTTTGGCAGGGAGGATTGTGCCAGAGCACGCGCCGAAACCGATACGATACCCGTCGCCTTGTGCATGGCCGGTGAGGATCATGGTATCGCCGTCCTCGATAAAGCTGCGGGTGGTGCCATCGGCAAGTGTGATCGGCTCTTTGCCGCCCCAGCTAAGTTCCAGCAGGCTGCCGCGCTGGTCTTTTTCGGGGCCCGATATCGTGCCGGAGCCGAGCAGGTCGCCTGCGTTCATCGCACAGCCCGAGGAGGCGTGATGCGCGAGCTGCTGGGGCGCGGAGTAGTACATCGTATTGTAATTGGTGCGGGCGAGGACTTCTTGTTTACCATCTTCGGGCTGGATCAGAACGCTTAGATCAATGTCATAAAGCATGGGTTTTGGTTCTTGCAGATACGGTAGAAGTTCCTTTTCGCGTTCCGGCGTGGAAGTGCGGAAGGGCTCAAGGGCTGCGGTTGTCACGATCCAAGGAGAGATTGATGTGGCAAAGGCTTTAGCTTGGAACGGCCCAAGAGGTTGATATTCCCACGCTTGGATATCGCGCGCTGACCAGTCGTTCAGCAGGACATAGCCAAAGATCATCTCATCCGCTTCGGCGACGCTGATGGTGTCGCCCATTTCGGTAGATGTACCAACGATGGCTCCCATCTCGAGTTCGATATCAAGTCGTTTGCATGGGCCAAAAGTTGGCGTATCCGCATCAGGGGCTTTCAACTGTCCGTTCGGGCGGCGGATATCTGTGCCCGAAACAACGACAGTTGAGGCGCGACCGTTATAGCCGATGGGGATGTGCAACCAGTTGGGCGGTAGCGCATTTTCGGCACCGCGAAACATTGTCCCAACATTCGTCGCGTGGTGACGACCTGCATAGAAATCGGTGTATTCTGAAACGACCAAAGGCATATGCAGGCGGATTTCGGACATCGGTATCAGATGCGGCGCGACTTTGGCCTGATCGGGGCTGCCGGACGACAAGAGTTCGATCAACCGTGCCCGTAGGCTGGCCCAGACCTTTGGGCCAAGATCCATCACGTCATTCCAGTAGGGGACGTCGAAAACCGGATCAAAATGAAGCAGGATCAGGTCTTCCTCCTCCATCGCCGCCATATCCAACACCATATCGCCAATCGCAACACCGCAACGCGGCTCAAGAGAGTTTGTCGAGAACACGCCATATGGCAGGTTGTTGAGCGGGAAATCGGTGTCGGCGCTGTTGGCGCTTTCCACCCATGAGGTGAGCAATGTCATAGTTGGTCCTTGAATAAATGTGCCTGCGCAAGCGCTGCGTTAGCGGTTATTTTTTACCCGGTGTGCCGTCGAATTTCTTCTCGAGGCTTTCCCAGCAGTCGATGTAATCATCCTGCAATGGGGCCTCTTTCGCGGCGAATTCGGTCAAGTGCTGCGGGAACCGCGTTTCGAACATGAACGACATGGTATTGTCGAGCTTTTCGGCCTTGAGATCAGCATTCGACGCGCCCTCAAAGGCATTTTTGTCGGGGCCGTGGGGCAGCATCATGTTGTGCAGGGACATGCCGCCGGGGATGAACCCTTTGGGTTTGGCATCGTACTGACCATAGATATTGCCCATCAGCTCGGACATGACGTTCTTGTGGTACCATGGCGGGCGAAATGTATCTTCGGCCACCATCCAACGTTCACGGAACAAGACGAAGTCAATGTTTGCAGTACCTTCGACGCCGGACGCTGCAGTGAGAACGGTAAAGATTGACGGATCAGGATGGTCAAACAGCACTGCGCCCACGGGGCAATAAGTGCGCAGATCGTATTTCACGGGGGCGTAGTTCCCATGCCACGCGACAACATCCAAAGGCGAGTGGCCGATCTTGGTTTCGTGGAACTGTCCACACCACTTGATCGTGACTGTTGATGGCGCATCGCGGTCTTCGAACGCTGCAACAGGGGTTTTGAAATCGCGGCGATTGGCCATGCAGTTGGCACCGATAGGGCCACGGCCGGGCAGTTCGAATTTCTGACCATAGTTCTCGCAGACGAATCCGCGCGCTGGGCCCTCAAGAACTTCGACACGGTACACCAGACCGCGTGGGATGATCGCGATCTCCTTTGGCTCTAGGTCGATCACGCCTAATTCGGTGCAAAAGCGCAGGCGGCCTTCTTGGGGGACGATTAACAATTCGCTGTCGGCGGAGTAAAAATAGGCGTCGACCATGCTGTCAGTGACCAAATAGATGTGGCTGGCCATCCCGACTTGGGTGTTTACATCACCTGCCGTCGTCATGGTGCGCATACCAGTGAGCCATGTCAGATTTTCCGAGGAATGTGGTACCGGATCCCAGCGATATTGGCCAAGGCTGGTCACATCCTGCGGTATATGCGGCGCGGATTTCCAATAAGGGAGATCGATTTTTTCATAACGGTGGGAATGCTTTACTGACGGGCGGATGCGGTAGCACCACGTGCGCTCGTTCTGATGGCTGGGCGCGGTAAAGGCCGTGCCGGACAGCTGTTCGCCATAAAGGCCATAGTTGCATTTTTGCGGGCTGTTCATGCCTTGGGGCAGGGCACCGGGCAGGGCCTCGGTCTCGAAATCATTGCCGAATCCGGGCATGTAGCCTTGGGTTGTGCCCATCGGGCTGGTGGCTGTGGTCAGGTCGGACGGGGTCACTTGGCGGTTCACGAAAGCCTCCCTTGCAAAATCTGTTGCGTTTGTAATAGTTGTTTTTGTAACTAACAAGCGGTCCGATCACATGGCAGACGACAATTTTGATCTTACGCAGTTCCTGCCTTACCTTCTGAACCAAGCAGCAGAGGCGAGCAGCCTGGAGTTCCAGCAAATCTATAAAGACCGCTATGGGATGCTAAGGACTGAATGGCGTGTGTTGTTCCATTTGGGTCTTTATGGCCGCATGACAGCGAGCGAGATCGGCGCACGTGCGAATATGCACAAGACCAAGATCAGCCGCGCGGTGCAAAAACTGGCCGATCGCCGGTTCGTGACACGCGCCCGCGATGATACCGACCGCAGGGTCGAACATCTGGCGCTGACGGCACAGGGGCTAGCGGCCTATGCTGACTTGCATCAGGTTGCCCAGCGATATGATAGCGACCTTACGGCCGACCTTGGTCCGGTCGAGCGGGCAGCGTTGAAAAAGATGCTTTTGAAACTGTCTGTCAAACGTCCTGCGGGCTTTACTTAATCGCTGCTTGGGGTCACCGATAGGGCATGAATGATCAAGCCCGCGGCCTATTTATTACCCTGATCGGCATCCTGTGTGTGGTGCCGGATTCGCTGTTCGTGCGGCTGATCGATGCGCCGGCGCTTACGATTGCGTTTTGGCGGTTGGCACTGGCAGGCGGGTTTATTTGCTTTTGGATCGTGCTGACCAAAGGGGCAGAGCCGTTTCAAGCGGTTCTAAAAACAGGCCGCTATGGAGCGGTCTATATGGTTGGCACGGGGGCAAGCGGGGTTTTGTTTGTCTTGGCGGTCAGCCTGACATCGGTCGCAAATGTGGTGTTTATTCTTGCCTCATTGCCGATTTTTGCCACCGTCTATAGCCGCATATTCTTGGCCGAACCGATCAGTCGAAGGATGCTGATTACAATTGCCGTTGTACTGGTGGGTATTGCGATCATCGCCTATGGCTCGGGTGAGACAGCGCACGCAAGTCTGGCGGGCGATCTTCTTGCCCTCGCGGTGTCCGCGTTATTTGCAGCGGGTCTGACGGCCGCGCGTCACGCAAAAGCCATTTCTATGGTGCCGGGTGTGGGCCTGGCCTATCTGATTGTCGCCGCTTTGATCGCTCCATTTGCGCATCCGCTTTCGATGCCGGCTGACCAAGCACCACTTGTGCTGAGCCACGGTTTGTTCATCATGTCCAGCTCAATTCTGCTTGCGCTTGGGCCGCGCTATATTACCTCGGCCGAAGTCGGATTGCTGGTGCTGCTGGAGTCGGTTCTTGCACCGTTGCTGGTTTGGGCTGTCATCGGTGAAGATCCAGGCGGCTATGCGTTGACCGGCGGGGCGGTGGTAATTACGGCACTATTTGCGTCGAATATGATTACCCTGACCCGCCGAAAACGGATCAGAAGTTGACTTCAACGCCAGGCAAATTCAGCGATTTCATCAGGTCGCGCAGCTCTTGACGGGCCGCCACATTCGAGATGTTAAGCTGTTTGACGCCAATGTCCTTGAGGTCCAGCAGGGTCAGTCCGCGCGGGAATAATTCGCGGAAAATCACCCGTTCGTTAAAGCCAGGCGCGATCCGAAAGCCGATGCGCTTACTTAGGTTGAGGATTGCGCGTTCCATCTTGTCTTTGTTGACCATGCGCTGTGCGCCCATGCGGTTGCGCACGACGATCCAGTCAATCGGATCAAGGCCAGCCTGCGCGCGCAGCTGGCGCGCATTCCAGACCATTTCCGAATAGACGGATGGGCCGGTAATCCTGTCTCCGCTGGCATCGATGTGGGCCAACAGGTCAAAGTCGATAAAGCTGTCGTTCAACGGTGTAATCAGGGTGTCAGCCAGCGAATGGGCGACTTGGCTAAGCCGCGTGTGCGATCCGGGGCAGTCGATCAGGATAAAGTCACTGACAGGCTCCAGCTCTGCGACCGCGGCGCTCAGGCGATGGTCATAGATGTTTTCACCGGGCTTAAGGGCCTCTGGTTCGACCTCTGGCAGTTCGTGCATCTTGGGGGATGGCAGGTCAAGTTCGGCAGAGGAAAGAAAGGCCTTTCGATTGTCGATGAAGCGGCCGAAGGTGCGCTGACGCAGGTCAAGATCCAAGACACTGATCTTGTGCCCCATGCGCGCTAGGGCGGTCGCAACATGCATAGAAACGGTTGATTTCCCCGCCCCGCCTTTTTCATTTCCGACGACGATAATATGCGCCATTGCAAGCTGTCCCTTTTACTCCCCGACTTTTGCCAGGGCCACATTGGAGAAAACCATATGGCAGATATGGCGCATTTGGAAGGACTTGCGCGCCCCGATTGTGGTTATTGTATCAGGGTGTTGCACGCCGTTTTCAACGTGGGGCATTCGCGTGCCTGAACTCGGTGGGCGACCTTGGCGCACGGACTGGCACTTGGAGGTTCAGAGCTGGTTATTTAGCAGGCGAGCCAAGATGACGGCGGCAGGTTGTGATCAAGTCGAATAATTCATGGTGATTGCCATGCAGGCGCTGGAGCGCGCCTGCCAGAACCAAGGCTTGACCGTACTGTTTGTGATCAACCAGATTTCGGGCCGCCAGCAAATCTTGCGCCCAAAGTTTGGTTTCACCCGCACTTGATAGGGGCTGCGCCATCAAAGGGTCCCGCAGCAACGCCGCGCTGGCATTGCATTGAGAGGAGGGATCACGGGTTAGGCAGGACGTGGTCATCAGCGGATCTTTCTGAGAAGGGCTGAGTGGAAATTGACTTGAATGTCTTTCCAAATCCTAAACAGTTTCCCGCTGGTCCCTAAAATATCTGCGCATCAGGCAAATACGTTCTCCCATGGCGTACGATGGGCCAGTTAGACCGGCAGATACACCGACTCAAAGAGGATGGCCGCCAATAAAAAATGGCGCGCCCGGCTGGGGCACGCCATCCTTGTTCTCGATAGGCAGTCGGGTTTAGAAGCCCAGACCTGCATACTTGTTTTTGAACTTGGACACGCGGCCGCCGGTGTCCATCAAGCGGGATGTGCCGCCGTTCCATGCAGGGTGCACGGAGGGGTCAATATCCAACGAAAGCTGGGCGCCTTCTTTGCCGTAGGTCGATTTCATTTCCAAGATCGTGCCGTCGGTCATTTTGACGTTGATCGTGTGGTATTCGGGGTGTGTATCAGCTTTCATGACAGCTCTCCTTACGCGTTCGCGCCAGATTTTGGCTTGTAATGGGCGTTCTCGACGATGCGTGCCGATTTGCCGCGACGGCTGCGGAGGTAATACAGCTTGGCACGACGGACGCGGCCACGACGGACAACGGCGATGCTTTCGATGTTGGTCGAGTGCAGCGGGAATACGCGCTCTACGCCTTCACCAAAGGAAATCTTGCGCACGGTGAACGAACCGGCAATGCCGTGGCCGTTGTTGCGTGCAATGCAGACGCCTTCGTAGTTCTGAACGCGGGTACGTGTACCTTCGGTCACTTTAAAACCTACGCGGATGGTATCACCAGCGCGGAAGTCTGGGATATCTTTACCCAGTTCGGCGATTTGTTCCGCCTCGATCTGTGCAATCAGGTTCATCTGATCGTCTCCTTAAAAATGCTCGCGGTTAATCCACGAAGTTTTGCGCGATCCCAGAGCTTCGGTCTGTCTGGCGGGCCTGCCGTAGCACCCCATCGAAGGTAGCATCATCTTTGCTTTGGATTTCTGCGGATGCAGAAAAGGCTGGAGCCGCAAAAGCGATTCCAGACGTAGGCGTCGTATAGGTCGGATACCCTCTTGGATCAAGAGGATTTCGCGGCCTATCTTCGTCAGCTTTCAGGCGGTGAAATACCGGGCCAGATTGCTGCGCACGCGGTCCAGCACGGTGTCGCCGCCCATGTCGGGTACAAACGTCTGGCCGGTGATCGCCTCGTATGCGTCAATATATACCTGCGACGTTGCCGCGATCAGTTCAGCCGGAATTTCAGGGATATCGTCCTTGTAAGGATCGCAGCGGGCATCGACCCAAGACCGGATCACGTCTTTGTCAAAGGACGGCGGGCGGGTGCCGTTTTCCAGTGCTGCCTGATATCCATTTACCAACCAGAAACGGGAACTGTCGGGCGTGTGAATCTCATCGGCCAGCAGGATATTCCCGTCTGCATCGGTGCCGAATTCATACTTGGTATCGACCAAAATCAATCCGTTCTTAGCGGCCATTTCCTGACCACGTGCAAACAGCCGCAGGGCAATATCACTGATCTGGTCCCATTGTGCTTGTGTCAGCAGGCCCTGTTCAACGATTTCAGTCGCTGTCAGGGGGGCATCATGACCGCCGTCAAATTCCTTTGACGTTGGCGTGATGATCGGGTGGGGCAAGGTTTCGTTATCGCGCAGCCCATCGGGGAACGTATGGCCATACATCTGCCGTTCGCCCTTTTTGTAGAGCGTCAAAACCGACGTGCCGGTGG
>JAPKCR010000479.1 GCA_026421135.1 Sulfitobacter sp.
CAGAAAACGACGTACCTATCTTAAGTTCCGGCCTGCCGGATAGAGAAAAGTTACCTAATTCGAAAATGCCGCATAGTGGTCATTGGTGCCTATCAAGCAAACGGCAACTTTGTTCGCGACTTGATCCCTGGCCGTCTTTCCTTCGCTGCAAATAGCACGAACGACTGGTTTTCACGCTGCGTTGCGACATCGATTTCTTAGCAGTCGCAACAAATTTTGTGCTGCGGGCGCATGCAGCGAAGGTTTGACACTTCCGCTACGGGCTCGTTCCGGTCATTCGTCGCCCTGCAGCATCACGAGGCTTGGTCCAATGCGTCACCGTCACGAACGGCCCAAAGCTGCCGTTCACGCACGTTCTCAACGCTGCGACGCAGCTTCCCTGAAGCAGACATTGGAGCGGGTGCGCAGCATCTTGACACCATCGAGGTCGGCTGTGCGGACAAATCGAGCGTCCGCTGCGGTAATAGGTAAGGTCTTCTTCCGATCAAATGCCGTCGTTAGCAGATGAAGGTTACGCTACAGCGCAGCTACCACATAGCAGTCATTAGAGCTAATAATTACCGCGCGTCAATATTCGCGCGGCAGAGTTGCCCGAATCTTTAAACCGTCGCATGTTGGTTACTTTCATCGACGACCCTTTCGCTGGCTCTGCTCAATCATATAAGGAATTTACAGATGTCTCTCTCCATGAATCGCCGCCATTTTCTCGCTGGAACTGCTGGTTTTGTCGCCATGCACCCGTTTTCGGCCTCGGCCTCTGGCAACCAAGCACACCTGCGACTCATGGAAACGACTGACCTGCATGTCCATGTTTTTCCCTATGATTATTATGCCGATAAACCCCGCGATACTATCGGCCTTTCACGTACTGCGTCCCTGATCCAAGAGGTGCGGGCTGAGTCCACTAACTCATTACTGCTGGACAACGGCGACTTTCTTCAAGGCAATCCGATGGGTGACTACATCGCCTACGAGCGTGGTATGAAAGAAGGCGACAGCCATCCTGTCATCAACGCGATGAACGCGCTTGGCTTTGATGCGTCGACCCTAGGCAATCACGAATTTAACTACGGTGTTTCGTTTCTGATGAAATCCTTAGCAGGCGCGGACTTCCCCGTTGTTTCGGCCAACGTCGTTAAAAAGATGGGCGCATCTGCAACGGCGGATACAACGTTGGTCAAACCCTATGTGATTATGGAACGTGAAATCACCGATGGCAGCGGTGCGAAACATCCGATCAAGATTGGGCTTATCGGGTTTGTGCCACCGCAGATCATGAATTGGGATCGCAAGCATCTGGAAGGCAACGTGCAAACCCGCGATATCGTCGCGACAGCCAAGGCCTACATTCCACAAATGAAAGAGGAAGGCGCAGACCTTATCATCGCGCTTTGTCACTCAGGCATTGGGGGCGCGAACGCGGAAGATGGGATGGAGAACGCAGCGATTCCGCTGGCGGCTGTTGAAGGCATCGACGCGATCCTCACGGGTCACAGTCACCTTGTTTTCCCATCGTCAAAATATGATGACTTTGCGGGCGTTGACACCAAGGCAGGCACAATCGGCGGCAAACCTGGTGTCATGGGCGGCTTCTGGGGCAGCCATATGGGGCTACTCGATCTATTGATCGAACGGGATGGTAATAGCTGGCGGGTCCTTTCACACACTGCCGAAGCTCGCCCAATTTCAAAACGTAATGAAGATCGTTCGTATACTGCACTGGCCGAGGATTATGCACCTGTGCTGGCTGCTGCGACAAAGGAGCATGAAGAAACTCTTAAGTACGTGCGCACAGCCGTTGGTAAAACCGATGCACCATTGCACAGCTATTTCGCGCTTGTTGCGGATGACCCATCGGTTCAAATCGTCTCCAATGCACAGACGTGGTACATCAAAGAGCAGATGGTTGGCACAGCTTATGAAAATCTACCAGTTCTATCCGCCGCCGCACCGTTCAAAGCGGGTGGTCGCGGCGGTCCCGAGTATTACACCGACGTTCCCGTGGGGGATGTGGCGATCAAAAACGTCGCTGACCTTTATCTCTATC
This sequence comes from Sulfitobacter sp., assembly GCA_026421135.1. GTDB lineage: Bacteria > Pseudomonadota > Alphaproteobacteria > Rhodobacterales > Rhodobacteraceae > Sulfitobacter. Next base: position 2,048 of record JAPKCR010000479.1, read on the forward strand.
CCAACACAGTGCGTGCGGTGAAGGTGACGGGTCAACAAGTTAAAGACTGGTTGGAGCGTTCAGCGGGCATGTTCAATCAGGTTGAGGCCGGTGCGCAGGATGCGCCTTTGCTGAACCCGAGTTTCCCAAGTTACAACTTCGATGTGATGGACGGTGTGAGCTATCAGATCGACCTCTCCCAACCGTCCAAATTCGATAAAGATGGTGGGGAGGTTAATCCTGATGCGAACCGGATCACCAACCTCATGTTCGATGGCGCTCCGCTGGACATGGCCAAAGAGTTCATCGTGGCCACCAACAACTATCGCGCATCAGGTGGCGGGAGCTTCCCCGGTGCCAAAGGCGACACAGTGGTCTTTGAGGGACCCGACACCAACCGCGATATCATCGTACGCTACTTGGTCGATCAAGGCACCGTGAACCCCAAAGCAGATGCTAACTGGTCCTTTGCGCCGCTTGCTGACACTACGGTAATCTTTGAAACGGGTCCTGCAGGCGCTGGCTATGCGGATAGTGTCGAAGGAGTGTCAATCGAGCCTGCAGGTGCATCCGACACAGGTTTTGCGAATTTCCGCATAAAGCTCTAAATGTTAGAATCGAAAACCGATCCCAATATTTGGGGTCGGTTTGACTAGGTGGGAATTCGAAAGTTGTAAGCTGCAAAAATTGCTATTGTCTTATCTTAACTTTCACTTTTTCTGACATATCACGCTGGCTCAGGTATGAAGTTGACATCACTCTCAGCCCATAGCAGCCGTTCGTGAACCGCGCAGCGAACGGCAGATTAGAGCCCAAAGTTCCAGATATTCTTCACCGCAGCGAATGGCTGCTATCGCACGCTGTGCTTTAAAAAATGTAAACCGCTCGTGATTGGTCAAAAGCCAGCATTTGTTGGTTTTGAACATTCACGGCAGTGCAAAATTTCGAGCGTCTCAAACCTTTTTGAGCTTACGCACTCGAAGAACTGAATGTTGGCTGAGAATTTCATAACCAAGCTCGGCTGCTAAACGTG
>JAPKCR010000480.1 GCA_026421135.1 Sulfitobacter sp.
TGGCGGAGAGACAGGGATTCGAACCCTGGGAACCCTTTAGAGGCTCAACGGTTTTCGAAACCGTCCCGTTCGACCACTCCGGCACCTCTCCGCATCGGTGTGGTGCGCTCGTTTAGTCCCGATTGGTCTGTGTGGCAAGGGGGGCAGGGGCAGAATTCTGGGTCACGGGGATTTTCATTGCTGCGCCGATGATATGTCCTAAGATCGAGGGTAGATTTAGTAAAAGGACGCGGTGTAATGCAGGCGCTTCAAAAAATTTGGCAATTTGTGATCTTGGCGATAGTGGTCGGGGGTACCAGCCTGGGGGCACCGGCGCAGGCTGCAGATCGACAGCGCGTGGATACGTTTCTTGAGGTGACCGGATTCGATGTGGCGCTGGAAAGCATCCGGCTGTCGGCAGACTCGGCCCCCGAAATGCTAGGCATTGACGCCGCAGCATTCGGCTCCGAATGGTCGCGATTGGTGCGCGAGGTTTTTGACACAGACGTTATGTTGAAAATGGGGTCTGACATCCTTTCGGAAACGCTGAGTGATGATGCGTTGGAACATGCCGCAGCGTTTTATGCCACGGATCTGGGCAAGCGGTTGGTTGCTGCCGAAAACGCATCGCATATGAAAGAAGATTCCGACGCAAAGTCAGAAGCCGGTACGGCGATCATTGAAGGCTTGGAGCGGATCAATGCGCCCCGCGTGGCCTTGCTGCAGCGGCTGAACGAGGCCAGCAATGTCGAGGACAGTTCAATCCGGGCCATCCAAGAGGTACAGATCAGGTTTTTGATGGCCGCGGCCAGCGCGGGTGTGATCCGGTTGCAAATGGAAGAACCCGACCTGCGCGAAGCGCTGCGCAGTCAGGAAGCCGAGATGCGCATATCAATCAAGCAGAACGCGCTGGAAGGGTCGGCCTATACCTATCAGGCTTTTTCGGATGACGAGGTGCAGGAATATGCTCAAGCGTTGGAACACCCCAAGATGCAAGAGGTCTATGCCCTGATGAATGCTGTTCAGTACGAGATCATGGCGAACCGCTATGAAGCCGTTGCTCAACGTCTGGCGGGCATGCAGCCCAGTCAGGATCTATAGTGCGTCTGTTCTTCGCAGCACCTCTGGTGTGGCTGATGGCCGCGCCGGTTTGGGCCGATGCGCGCGCGCAGGTGTTGATGGATGTCCTCAGGCTAGACGAGGTCGCCGTGATCTTGCAGGCCGAGGGGATGGAATATGCCGAAAATCTGAACCAGGAAATGCTGCGCGGGCAGGGCGGTCCGGGGTGGCAGCTGCAGGTCGATGCGATCTATAATACCCAACGGATGACAGAAACCTTGCGCGGCTACCTTGAGGCTGAATTGCAGGACGACATGCGTGAGGATGCGATCAGCTTTTTCGCATCAGGGACCGGCGCTCAGATTATCACCCTTGAGAACGCGGCCCGCGCCGCCATCGGAAGTCAGGATATAGAAGACGCCGCCCGCACAAAGTTTGCTGAGCTTGAAGGTACTGGCGATCCGCGTTTGGCCCAGATTACCGCTCTGATCGACAGTGGCGATATGATCAACCGCAATGTGACTGCGGCGATGAATTCGAACTATCAGTTCATGCGCGGGTTGGCGGACGGCGGTGCCGTCGACATGACAGACGCGGAAATGCTGGCGGAAGTAACTGAACAACAAGACGCCATTACCGACGACACGACCGGTTGGCTTTATGGGTTTTTGCTTCTGGCCTATTCCCCACTGGATGATGCAGAGCTGGACCAGTACATCGCGTTTGCCGAAACCAAACCGGGTATCGCGCTTAACCGTGCGCTGTTTGATGGCTATGGCGCAGCCTATGCCGAGATTTCCTATGCACTGGGCCGCGCCATCGCGCTGAATATGGTCGCAGAGGAGCTTTAGCCCTTGGAAACCCTTGTTCGACGCTTGACATAAAGGCAGCGGTGGTGCATTTGGCAGCTCTTAACCAAAGGTATCCGTTTCGGGTGCCTTTAATATTTTATGATCATCCCGAAACGGGGTGCGCTGTCCGAGGTGGGCCAAGGCCCGAAAACTCCCGATATGGGGACCACAGGACGCGAAAGTGAAAAAGGAATACGCATGTTTGCGGTCATCAAGACAGGCGGCAAGCAGTACAAAGTTCAATCCGGCGATATGCTTCGGGTAGAACGTTTGGCTGCTGACGCTGGCGAAACAGTCCAATTCAACGAAGTTCTGATGCTGGGCGGCGACAGCCCCGTTCTCGGTTCCCCACTGGTAGACGATGCAGGCGTTCAAGCCGAAGTTGTTGACCAGATCAAAGGCGAGAAAGTCATCCACTTCGTCAAGCGCCGCCGGAAGCACTCTTCCAAGCGCACCAAAGGCCACCGTCAAAAGCTGACGCTGGTTAAGATCGGCGACATCATGGCATCTGGCGCGGGCAAGTCCGGCGCAAAAACAGCCATCGGTACCGGTTCGGTAAGTGCAGCAGCCGTTGCAGCCATCGAATCCAACGCAGCCGCTAAGTTTGACGCAGCTAAGCCTGCGAAAAAAACCAAAGCAGAGAAAAAAGCAGCAGCACCAGCCGCTGAGAAGCCCGCGAAAGCAAAGCCCGCCAAAAAGGCTGCAGCTGCAGCTGAAGGCGCAGACGACCTGAGCAAAATCTCTGGCGTTGGCCCCGTTATCGTTGGCAAGCTGCACGGCGAAGGCATCACCACATTTGCACAAATCGCAAAGTGGACAGACGCTGACGTTGAAGCGATTGAAGAGAAACTGTCGTTCAAAGGTCGTGTGGGTCGTGAAGACTGGATCGCACAGGCCAAAGAACTGGCAAAAGGCTAAGGAGAGACACCAATGGCACATAAAAAAGCAGGCGGTTCATCCCGTAACGGTCGCGACTCCGCTGGACGTCGTCTTGGCGTTAAAAAGTATGGCGGCGAAGCTGTTATCCCAGGCAACATTCTGGTGCGTCAGCGCGGCACAAAATTCTGGCCAGCTGAAGGCGTTGGCATGGGCAAAGATCACACGATCTTTGCCAAGGTCGACGGTAAGGTTCAGTTCCACAAGGGTCT
>JAPKCR010000481.1 GCA_026421135.1 Sulfitobacter sp.
GTTTGGTTTATGGCTTTATAAAAGTAATAGAAGCCTGTTGCGATTGTCAGCACGCCAACGACACCGACGATCCACACGCCGGTCGGTGATTGCAAAACGCTCTCCAGCATTTTCTTACCGCCTGAGCCTGATGAAGAAGCACCAAGCGCCGCCACGGCCAAGACGCCAATACCTGCATGCACCGCGCCGGTAACAAACATGCCTGCCCGCGCCAAAAGACCTTTTGCTGACGTGCCGTATGCCTCGAGGTCCCACAAACTGTCCACCGCCCGCCAAATTGCATAGGCGAACATCCCGACGGCGATCAGACCAATAACAAGCGCACCCAGCGTACCATTCAACGATTCCATCGCGGACTTGGTGCCTTCCGCCTCTCCGCCATGCAGTATCGACCACAGCGACACGCCAGCAACCACCAGGTAGACGAGCCCCCGCCCAGCATAGCCGGCCCGCATGATCGGTACCGCCCATGCAAAATCACTTGGATCGACATTCTCCAAGAGTTTATCCCGTGCGGAAGTGCCTTGCTTAGTCTGGGATGCAGTGGTGCTCATCGGATGCCCCTTGGTGTTGTGAAGCGGCCTTTATATCGACAGCTCCTAGAAAAGACCGGGCTGCAGTAACTGGTGCGCCTACTAAAGAACCCTGCCTTCGCCACATTGTTCCCTATGTTGGCAAATTAACGGGCCACTTAAAAAGAGCGGTGCCAAAGAAAAAGGGCGCGACCCTAAAGCCACGCCCTTCTAAAACTCTCAAACATTAGCCCCCGAAGGGACAGACTGGCTTACGCCAGTTTGATGTTTGTTGCTGATTCACGACCGTCACGGCCGGCTTCGATGTCGAAAGTGATTTTTTGATCATCGGACAGACCGGTCAGGCCTGCTTGCTCAACTGCGGAGATGTGGACGAATACGTCCTTTGCGCCACCCTCGGGTGCTACAAAACCAAAACCTTTTGTGGTGTTGAACCATTTTACTGTGCCAGAAGCCATTATCGTATTCCTTATAAATCTGCCCGCGGAATGCGGCAGGGCGGCTAAGTCAATAATAGATCGAAAGACTGAGCCGTAAGGAGCAGTGATGACGATAGACGTAACGTTGCCCCCCTCCTATCTGCTCTTTTCAACCAAAACACAAGCATCTAAAATATTGCGGCGAAAGCAGGCGGATTTGCGCCCGCCCTTAAACATTGCCAAGAACGCAAAAGGCCCCCCGCCTTGCAGCGAGGGGCCTTTCGTTAGCTTCAACCGGGCTTATTACAGGCCGGTGGATACGTCGATTGTGTTACCCTCTTCAAGCATAACATAAGCCTTTTTGACGTCCTTGCGGCGGCCCATCTGGCCACGGAAACGCTTGGACTTGCCTTTGGTGATGGTCGTGTTCACGGCCTTCACCTTGACACCAAAGAGAGCTTCAACAGCTTCTTTGATCATTGGCTTGTTGCTTTCGATTGCCACTTCGAAAACGACGGCGTTGTTTTCAGACGCCATTGTTGCTTTCTCGGTGATGATCGGCTTGCGGATCACATCGTAGTGTTGGTGCTTGGTGCTCATTTCAAACGGGCCTCCAGTGCTTCGATCCCCGCTTTGGTGATCACGAGTGTATCACGCTTGAGGATATCATAGACGTTTGCACCCATCGTTGGCAGGATGTCCAGACCTTCGATGTTGCGCGCGGCTTGCAAGAAGTCTTCGTTCACAGACGCGCCATCGATGATCAAAGCGCGTTTCCAGCCGAGGTTCTTAACCTGCTTGGCCAGTGCTGCGGTTTTCCCATCGGATGCGGCATCGTCGATGATGACCAGATTGCCGTTCTTTGCCATTGAGGACAAAGCATGGCGAAGACCCAGCTTGCGGAACTTCTTGGTCAGTTCATGGCCGTGGCTACGTGGGGTTGGACCCTTGTAGATACCACCCGAACGGAAGATCGGTGCAGAACGTGCGCCGTGACGTGCGCCGCCGGTGCCTTTCTGACGATAGATCTTCTTGGTCGAATAGCTAACCTCGGACCGTGTCTTGACCTTGTGCGTACCTTGCTGCGCGTTGTTACGCTGCCAGCGGACGACGCGGTGCAGGATATCAGCGCGTGGCTCAAGACCGAACAGGGCCTCGTCCAGGTCGATGGATCCAGCTGAACCGCCGTCTAGTTTGATGACATCAAGTTTCATGCGTCACCCTCTTTCTTTTCTGCATCTGGCGCGGCTGCGTCAGTGCTTTCTGCGGCTTCCATTGCGGCCTGCTCGGCTGCTGCGGCTTCTGCTGCGGCTGCTTCTGCTTCGGCTGCTGCGGCTGCTGCTGCGGCTTCTGCGGCTTTCGACGCTTCTTCTGCGGCGGAGCGCAGAGCGGCGGGCAGAATTGCGCTATCTGGGAACGGCTTCTTAACCGCGTCCTTAACAGTAACCCAACCACCTTTGGAGCCGGGAACAGCGCCTTTGACCATGATCAGGCCACGAGCGGTGTCGGTTTTGACAACCTCGAGGTTCTGAGTGGTGACACGAGCGGAACCCATGTGACCGGCCATTTTCTTGCCTTTGAAAACTTTGCCCGGATCCTGACACTGACCGGTGGAACCGTGCGAACGGTGAGACACGGAAACACCGTGTGTCGCACGCAGACCGCCAAAGTTGTGGCGTTTCATCGCACCGGCAAAACCTTTACCGATGGATGTGCCTGCAACGTCAACATACTGACCAGCAAAGTAATGATCGGCGATGATTTCTTCGCCAACATTCAACATAGCTTCTGGGTCAATGCGGAATTCCGCAACCTTGCGCTTTGGTTCAACCTTTGCCGCAGCAAAGTGACCACGCATGGGTGCCGATGTCCGTTTAACCTTGGCTGTACCTGCGCCGAGCTGAACAGCTGTGTAGCCGTCCCGTTCGATGGTACGCTGTGCAACAACCTGAAGTTTGTCGAGCTGAAGAACGGTAACAGGGATCTGCTTACCATCTTCCATGAACAAACGGGTCATGCCCATCTTTTTTGCAATAACGCCTGAGCGCAACATAATATTACCCTCCTACGCTTATGACTGCA
>JAPKCR010000482.1 GCA_026421135.1 Sulfitobacter sp.
TGATTGCCCAAGGGATTCTGACCGGACGTTTTGGCACGGGCGAAAAACTACCGTCTACTCGGAAATTAGCAGCCCATCTGGGGATCAGCCGGATCACGGTGACAATCGCATATACAGAGCTTTTGGCGAATGACTACCTGACCTCAAAGGGGCGATCGGGATACTATGTTTCGGAAAACGCCCCCTCCCCGCCGCACTTTACCCCTGCTGAAAACACACCCGATGCAGTAGACTGGACGCGCGCAATCGGGCAACGGTTTAGCGGCGGCGTGACCCCGGTCAAGCCACAAGATTGGGCCACGTATCGATACCCGTTCATCTATGGTCAGGCCGATCCAACGCTATTTGACCATGCCAATTGGCGGCTTTGCGCGCTTCAAGCTTTGGGGCAGCGCGATTTTACGGCACTGACGACGGATTACTATGATCAGGACGATCCCAAACTGATTGAATTCATTGCACGTCATTCCCTGCCACGCCGGGGCATATCGGCCCGCCCCGAGCAAATATTGATCACGCTTGGGGCGCAGAATGCCTTGTGGCTTACCGCGCAGGTTCTATTGACCCAGCGGCGGCGCGCAGCGCTCGAGGATCCCTGCTATCCCGCGCTTAGGGATATCTTGACGCAATCTCGTTGTCATATGTCGCCTGTCAAAGTCGATCAGGAAGGGCTGATACCCGATGCCATCCCAGACGATACCGACGTGATATTCACCACCCCCAGCCACCAATGTCCGACGACAGCAACGATGCCCATGACGCGGCGGCGGGCCTTGCTGGACCGCGCCAGCGCATTGGACGCCCTGATCGTAGAAGATGACTACGAGTTCGAGATGTCGTTTCTGAAATCTCCCTCGCCTTCGCTCAAATCGCTAGATCAGGATGGGCGCGTGATCTATGTGGGCAGTTTTTCAAAATCTTTGTTTCCAGGTCTTCGCCTTGGCTATCTGGTGGGTTCCGAACCGTTCATCCGCGAGGCGCGCGCCCTGCGCGCGTCAGTCCTGCGGCACCCGCCGGGGCATATCCAGCGCACGGCCGCCTATTTCCTGTCGCTTGGCCACTACGACGCGCTGGTCCGAAGAATGAGCAATGCCCTGCACGACCGCCGCACTGTGATGGAGGAGGCGATCAAGGCAAACCATCTGCAAATCGCTGGGCGCGGTGCCTATGGGGGGTCATCCTTTTGGATGCGCGCGCCGGATCACATCCGCACCGATGATCTGGCCATGCGATTGAGGGCCAAATCCGTGCTGATCGAACCAGGCGCGCCGTTCTTTAACGGCGACGCGCCGCCGCAGAACTATTATCGGCTGGCATATTCATCAATCCCGTCTGCGCAGATCGCAGCAGGCATTGCTCATGTGGCCCAAGCAATAGAAAGCATTGGCTAAACTGGCCTTATCCAGCACGCCATGCTGGCCCTAACCCGCTCTCCCCACAGCGCCTAGTGTGCCCAGAACTTAAAATTACCGCCAAGGATGCCCCCTGACATGAAGATGACCACCGAAGAAGCCTTTGTGAAGACCCTTCAGATGCATGGCATCGACAATGCTTTCGGCATTATCGGGTCGGCGATGATGCCTATTTCCGACATATTCCCCGATGCTGGCATCACATTCTGGGATTGCGCCCACGAAGGCAGCGCCGGAATGATGGCTGACGGCTTCACCCGTGCGACCGGCAAAATGTCGATGATGATCGCGCAAAACGGGCCCGGCATTACCAACTTTGTGACTGCCGTAAAGACAGCCTATTGGAATCACACGCCCTGCCTGTTGGTCACACCGCAAGCCGCGAACAAGACCATCGGCCAAGGTGGCTTCCAAGAGATGGAGCAGATGAACCTGTTCGCCGATTGCGTTGCCTATCAGGAAGAGGTCCGCGACCCGTCGCGCATCGCGGAAACCCTGAACCGCGTGATTATGCAGGCCAAACGCGCCTCTGCCCCGGCGCAGATCAACATCCCCCGCGATTTCTGGACCCAAGTGATCGATATCGAGCTTCCCGAAATCGTCGCATTCGAGCGCCCTTCGGGCGGTGAAGCGGCAATCGCGAAGGCCGCTGCCCTGCTATCGGAAGCCAAGTTCCCCGTGATTTTAAACGGCGCTGGCGTGGTGCTGGCGCAAGGCGGTATCGAGGCGAGCAAACTGCTGGCCGAACGTCTGTCCGCGCCTGTTTGTGTCGGGTACCAGCACAACGATGCTTTCCCTGGCGGGCACCCTCTGTTCGCAGGCCCCTTGGGCTATAACGGTTCCAAAGCAGGGATGGACCTAATCGCACGCGCCGATGTTGTGCTGGCGCTTGGCACCCGGTTGAACCCGTTTTCCACATTGCCGGGCTATGGCATGGATTATTGGCCAAAAGACGCGAAAATCATTCAGGTCGACATTAACCCCGATCGCATCGGTCTGACGAAAAAGGTCAGTGTTGGTATCGTCGGCGACGCTACCAAAGTCGCCACGGCACTGCTGGCCAACCTGTCGGACTCGGCTGGCGATGAGGGACGCGAGGACCGCAAAGCAACTATTGGCGAAACCAAGTCGAAATGGGCGCAGCAGTTGTCAGGCATGGATCACGAAGAGGACGATCCCGGCACCACATGGAACGAACGGGCCCGGTCGGACAAGCCCGACTGGATGAGCCCTCGCATGGCATGGCGCGCCATCCAGTCTGCGCTGCCCGCAAATGCCATCATTTCGTCTGACATCGGCAACAACTGCGCCATCGGCAACGCTTATCCGTCGTTTGACGAAGGTCGCAAATATCTGGCCCCCGGCCTGTTTGGCCCCTGCGGCTATGGCCTGCCCGCCATCGTCGGCGCTAAAATTGGCTGTCGGGATGTGCCTGTCGTGGGGTTTGCTGGTGACGGCGCCTTTGGCATTTCGGTTAATGAGCTGACGGCGATCGGCCGCGGCGAATGGCCTGCGGTTACCCAAGTCGTCTTCCGCAACTACCAATGGGGTGCCGAAAAGCGCAACTCGACCCTTTGGTTCGACGATAATTTTGTCGGGACCGAACTGGACGAACAGGTG
>JAPKCR010000483.1 GCA_026421135.1 Sulfitobacter sp.
CTTTCCATGGCCTCGGCTTCCGAGCGGATGCGCTCGAGGCTGAGCACGCCGAGGGCTGTTCCGAGTAGATGGGAATTATCAGCGATATCCTCGACCAGGTCGATGCAGCTGTCGACAGCGTCGCACAAGATGGCTTCATCTCGTCGGCGGCGGCAGTGGGCAATGTCATCACAGCAGGTGCGGTTCTGTTGCTAATCTTGCTTGGCATCAATGTTGTGATGCAACTCAAGCCAATGACCTTTGGCAGCGCATTTGCGTTTGGGATCAAAATTTCACTGGTCGCAATCTTCGCGCAGAGTTGGGATAATTTTAGCGTCATCTACGGCATTGTAACGCAAGTGCCAGACTCCGTCGGCGCATCCATTCTCGCCCTTACAGGATCCGGTGATGAAGCCGGCGTTTATGAGAGCCTCGACAACATGGTGGCCCGCATCACCGCCTATGGCGACACGATCGGCGATCAAGCGGGTTGGGTCTTCGGCGCTGTGCTTGGCGCAATTTTCTTTGTTCTCTCTGCACTCTTCGCTGCGGTCACTGCTGGGATCATCGCATTCGCCAAAATCGTCTTCGCGCTGATGATTGTAATTGCCCCGTTCATGATCATCACATCTCTGTTCAAGCCAACCCAATCTCTCTTCGAGGCTTGGAGCCGTGCAACCATCGGCTATGCTCTGATGCCCGTCGCCGCTGCGGGTGCTGCTGGCATCATCGTTGCGATCGCAGAAGCCATTGGCGATGCCTCCGCCGATCCCGTCGATGTCGAAACCGTCAGCCTGATCCTACCCTTCTTGGTCATTCTGCTCCTGAGCGCCGGGATTATGGCGTCCGTTCCTTACATCGCCTCCAACCTAACCGGCGTGATGGGAATTGCCTCCAATGCTGTTGGGCTGACAGGGCTGGCACGCCGCGGCATCGTCAACACAGGCGATTACGGCACGGGCAGTGCCACGCGCCTTGTAACGGGCAAATCACCGCAAGAACTCCAGCAAGCCATGAACAGCGGCGTTGTCAAAACCGGCGAAACGATCCGCAGAACCCCAGCTTCAGCGCTCAACACCGTCAAATCCTTCCGCACCTCGTAATGAAAGACCAACACCGAAAATGAAAAGCCAAACGAGCCAAGACCAAAGCGATGCCTTTGCAGTGGATTTTATCTACGGCCCGCGCCGTCGCGAGCGCTTTGCGTATTTTGTGGCCGCGACGGGTGTTTTGGTTGGGCTGGCAGGAATTGTCGCTGGTGCCAGCTTATTTCCCCTGAAATCAATCGAGACATTCGTGGTCGTTGTCGACAAAGAAACCGGCCAAATGGACCGTGTCGCAGCTGTCCAAGCGCTGTCGTTGTCCGAGAGCGATGCCATCATCCAAGCCAACCTTGTGGCTTATGTAGATGACCGTGAGACCTATGATCTGACCGACGGTGAGCAACGGATCAATTCGGTGCTCGAACGCTCATACGGCGATGCTGCACGCACCCTGCGTGATCTTTGGACCTCGTCCAACGAAGACTACCCGATTGCTGTTTATGGCCGCGATGCCGTCATCGAAGTTGTAATCAAATCGGTAAACCAGATTGAACCTGGCGTCGCCCAGATCCGCTTTACCCGCACCCTGCGCCGCGCCCGCGACACCCGCACCGTGACGCGCAGCTATGTCGCCACTGCTGGCTATGCCTTCGAACCTGAAACGCGCCAGCGCCTGCAAGACGTCTGGGCAAACCCCTTGGGCTTCGTGGTCACCTCATACCGCGTCGACGCCGAGACTTTGGAGAACTAATCCCTTGAACATCGCTGCCCATCTGATCTGCGCTGCCGCATTACTATCGGCGTTCCCTGCCCTGTCCGAGGCCGTTCCGCGAAGCGGGGCGCTCGACAACCGCGTGCGCACTGCCACTTATGTTGAAAACCAAGTCTTCGTGATTGAAACCGACTTGCGTCATTCAACGACCATCCACTTTGGACAAGGCGAACGGTTTGACGCCGTCATTGTCGGCGACACAGAGAGTTTCCAAGTCGATCCGATCCCAGAACTTGGCAATGTGCTGACCATCAAGCCGCATGTGCAAGGTGCCTCAACCAACATGACGGTAATCACCAACCGCCGGACCTATTCCTTCCATTTGCGTGAAGGAGCCATTCCGGGTCGCTCGGGCATGTTTTTCGAGGTGCGGTTTCGCTATCCAGAGGATGAGCGCCGCGCGGCAGCAGCCAATACCCAACCCAAAGGCTTTGAGGCTCCGCGCAACTACAGCTACCGCGTCGCCGGCGAAGGAGATTTTCGTCCAACCCATATCTACGACGACGGGCGATATACCTACTTCACTTTCCCCGAAAACGGCCGCCAGCCCGCCGTGTTCAAGGCAGACGATCAAGGCCGCGAACGCACCGTGAACTGGACACAACAAGGCAACATCGTGCGCGTGCTTGGAGTAAACCAATTTTGGACCCTGCGGATTGGCGGCGAGGCCATCTGCGCTTTGCGCGATGACAGCGCAATTTATGTGAGCAACTGAACATGGCAGATGAGAACACACCCGATCTGCAGGACCGCCTCAGCACGTTCAGCCAGAAGGGCAAAGCCAAGCGGCGTGGCGGCAACATTGGGGTCGGGGCATTGGCGATCGCCCTTGCGCTTGGCGGCGGTGGTGCTGCCTACTTTCTGGCAACAAATCTGCAAGAAGGAACAGAAGGTCTAGAAACATCCGACGTTGAGACCTTTCAGGACCAGCGCACGGGAAATGGTGGGCGGTTAGAATTCCCGCCGGATGAAGCGGAACAACGTGTCAACGATGCGCTGATCGCGGTTGAAGAGGCACTCGATGTTCCAGCCCCTACCCCGGCAACAGAACCCAGTGCCGCAGTCCTCGAAGAAATAGCAAAGCTGCGGGAAGCCCTTGCTGCCAGCCAGTCCGCCCGTAACGCAGAAATCCAAGAAGCTGTGTCTGATTTACGAGAGGCGTTTCAGGTTCAGACCGATGCGCTTGAAGCCTCCATTGCCGCCAAAGACACCGAGCTGCAAAACGCGCAGC
>JAPKCR010000484.1 GCA_026421135.1 Sulfitobacter sp.
GGGCATTCTGATTGTCGCGCGTCCAACGGTCGAGGGGATCAATGCAGGCGTTATAACAGCTGCTTCCTCAGCGATTTTCTTTGCCTTTACGATCATGCTGACGAAACGGCTGACGCGTACCCAAACCATCACCACGATCCTGTTCTACCTAACGGTTACGCAGTTGATCTTTGGTCTTGTTATGGCTGGATATGACCGCGACATAGCCCTGCCAAACATGACCCATGGCCCGCTTTTGCTGGTGATAGGGATCGCAGGTCTAGTCGCGCATTTTTGCCTGACGAACGCACTGTCGATTGCCCCGGCAACGGTGGTTGTACCGATTGACTTTATCCGCCTGCCTGTCATCGCGATCATCGGGATGTTGGTCTATGCCGAGGCACTGGATGTTTGGGTCTTTGTCGGAGCAGCTGTTATTTTTGCGGGCAATTACATCAACCTGTGGGTTGAGACGCATAAACGCATTCAGCCGGATTGACGTACTTAGGTGGCACGAGGTCCTTGTCGCGGCGACCGACCCAAGCATGAAGTTGGCGTCGATCTGGGAGGCAGCGGACCGATTGGGGCATCTGAAGGCCTGAAACTTGGGTTTCAGACCAGTGTTCCGCTAGACACATCGGTTGTCGGTCCGGTTGCGTGAAGATAGGTTTGAAATGCCAGATGACGCTGATTTTTCCTAGAACCGGCTAGTCGTAGAAATGCGGTGGGCTTTTGTATTCCAAGGCCATTCAGGTGACTAGTCTAGCGGCAAGGTATTTGATATATATAGCAAAACGGCCAGACCCAAGGACGAAAACGATGATTTACCCTTCCGCTGATGCATGGCGCGCGGCACCGCGTAAAAAGGTGCTGGTTTTTGCCATGTCAGGCCTTGGAAAAACCCATTTGTCGCATCTGTTGCGTAGCAATGGCAACTGGTTCCACTATTCCATCGATTACCGCATCGGCACCCGGTACTTAGGCGAAATCATCACCGACAACGCCAAGGCCGAGGCAATGAAGGTGCCGTTTTTGCGTGATTTGCTGCTTAGCGACAGCATCTATATCGGGTCAAATATTACCTTTGATAACCTGTCCCCCGTCGCCACATGGCTTGGCAAACCGGGCAACCCGGCCAAAGGCGGGCTGCCGATGGCGGAATATGCAAAGCGCCAAGAGGCCTTTAAACAGGCAGAACTCGCGGCCTTGTATGACACGCCCCATTTCGCAGAGCGAGGCAAGGTCCTGTATGATTATCCGCATTTCATTTGTGACACTGGCGGGTCAATTTGCGAATGGATTGATCCTGAGGATAATCATGACCCGTTGATGAAAGCCTTGTCCGAAGAGTGCCTGCTGATCTGGATCAAGGGCGACGATGCCCACACGCAGGAATTGATCCGCCGCTTTGACCGTGCCCCGAAACCAATGGCCTATCAGCCGGAATTTCTGGCACGGGTCTGGGCGGAATATCTAAATGAAAACAAGTGTAAAGAGGATGACGTTGATCCTGATGCCTTCATCCGCTGGACCTATGCTCAGGCGCTTGCCCACCGCCAACCGCGGTACGAGGCAATGGCCCGTTGGGGGGTGACCGTCACCGCCGATCAAGTGGCCGCCGTGACCTGCGAAGATGATTTTGTCGAATTGATTGCAGGAGTGATGGAACACTAGCCCTTGGCAGGCTTGCCCGCACACCCTATCTAATCGTCTGTTTCAAGTTGGAAAATACCCATGCCAATCAAGCTCCCCTCGGACCTGCCCGCATATGATGTGCTAACGCGCGAAGGTGTTATGGTGCTTGATGAAAGTCAGGCCGCCACGCAGGATATTCGCCCACTTCGCATCGCATTGCTGAACCTGATGCCAAAAAAGATCCAGACCGAGAACCAGTTTGCGCGTCTGATTGGTGCTACGCCATTGCAGATCGAATTCAGCCTGTTGCGGATGTCTGACCATCAATCGCGCAATACGGCGGCCGATCACCTCGAAAGCTTCTATCGCCCTGTATCCGAAGTGTGGGATGAAAAGTTTGACGGACTAATCATCACCGGTGCCCCGATCGAACATATGGAATTCGGCGATGTCACCTATTGGGATGAACTGACCCGCGTGATGGATTGGACGCAAACCAATGTGCATTCGACCTTTGGCGTGTGCTGGGGTGGAATGGCGATGATCAATCACTTTCATGGCGTGAAAAAACACCTGTTAGATCACAAGGCGTTCGGTTGTTTTAGGCATGCCAATCTTACGCCGTCCTCGCCTTACCTGCGCGGGTTCTCGGATGATCTGGTGGTGCCGGTCAGCCGCTGGACCGAGATGCGCGCTTCCGAGGTCGATAGCGTTCCGGGTCTCAGCACTCTTTTAGGTAGCGCCGAAGTCGGCCCCTGTCTGGTTGAAGACGCGGCGCACCGTGCGCTGTATATCTTTAATCACCTTGAATATGACCGCGACACGTTGAAAGATGAATATGACCGCGACGTAGCGGCAGGCACCCCGATCAATGTGCCGTGCAATTACTACCCCGATGACGATCCGTCCAAGGTCCCGTTGAACCGCTGGCGCAGTCATGCGCATCTGCTCTACGGTAACTGGATAAACGAAATCTACCAATCTACCCCGTTTGATTTGGATGAAATAGGGTCATAGAGATGCTGCTATCCTCAGTTTTGACGCTTGCCGCTCTGGCAGCCCTTGTGCAGTGGCGCGCATATCAACGCGAGGTTAAAGCGAACACTGAATTCCCGCCAATTGGTGAGCTGCTGGATGTGGATGGCACAATGGTTCATGCCTTGGTGCAGGGTGAAGGGCCTGATCTGGTCTTGATCCACGGCGCATCAGGCAACCTCCGGGATTTCACCTTTGGGATGGTGGAAACATTGGCGACCCGCTACCGCGTGATCCTGTTCGACCGTCCCGGCCTTGGCAGTACCGACGCATTGCCCCGAAACGCAGGGGCATGGAACAAAACTTCCGCCTCTCCTGCCGAACAAGCCGACCTGCTGCAAAAAGCGGCGGATCAACTGGGGGTCAGCAATCC
>JAPKCR010000485.1 GCA_026421135.1 Sulfitobacter sp.
TTTGGCCGCAGACGATCGCGGTTTTCCTGCGGTATAAGATGCTGTGTATCGGGTGCATGGTCGGACCGTTTCACACGGTCGTCGACGCTTGTATTGCTTATGATCTAGATGAACCGGCCTTTCGCGCCGAATTGCGCGCAGCCGCTGGCATTTAGTTATGCGCCGCCCAGCACCACCAAACGGTGCGGGTCACAAACGATGATTTTCTTGCGTTTGCTGCTGACCAGACCGTTTTTCTCCCATGCACTTAGAAGTCGGCTTACCGTATGTAAGGTGGTGCCTGTCATTTCTGACACATCTTGTCGGGTGATGGGAAAGCTGATCTCGATACCTTCGGTGGTTTTCTTGCCTGACTGGTTCACAAGCCGCAACAGCGCACGCGCGATGCGCTGCTCGACGTGTTGGGTCGACATCTCAAGAATGCGATTGTTCATCTCGACAACGCGGTCACCGATTGTTTTGTAGGTTTCAGAGCCAAATCCGGGGAAGTCTGACACAAACTGGTCCCACAGCGATGCGGGCCAGCATAGGGTCACAACCTCTGACGCGGCGATGGCGGTGGCAGGATAGGTGTCGCGCCTGAAAGCGGGAGCGATGCCAAATAACTGCCCTGCGGGAATGTGCAGTGCCGTGACTTGTTCGCCGTCGGGGGTGGTTTTGACCACGCGGATTGTGCCGTCCAGCAGCAGATAGAAACTGCAGGCTGGCGCACCCTCGTCAAAGACTGTCGTACCTGCGTCAAAGCGGCGGCTAATGGCACGGTCCAGAATGGATCTGATTTGCGGCCGGTCCAGCTTGGAAAACGGCGGCAGGGGCATTAGCAGGCTTTCGTCTAGTCGATGCACAGTGAATTCCCGATGCCGCAATGCTTTGTGTTTAGGGGGTGCCGACGCAAATTGCTAGCATTCAAGAAATCTCCCTATTCCGATGAGAAGTTTGATCTTGCGCAACGTTTGCGCGCCGCAGGGCTGCTAATTCTATTGGCAACGACGAACCATTCGAAAGGAAATGAAATGTTTCGCACACTACTGACATCCGCCGCAGTCCTTCTCGCTTTTGGCGCTATGGCTTCTGCCGAGACCTTTGAGGTCAAGATGCTGAACAAAGGCGAAGGTGGGAGGATGATTTTCGAACCCGCCGCCTTGCGCATCGCCGCAGGCGACACGGTCAAGTTTTTGGCTACCGACAAAGGCCACAACGCTGAGTCCATCAAAGAGATGATGCCCGAAGGCGCAGCCGAGTTCGAAGGCAAGATCAACGAAGAGATCGAAGTCACCCTGACCGAGCCCGGATTTTACGGCGTCAAATGCAAGCCGCATTTTGCGATGGGCATGGTGATGGTCATTGCCGTCGGTGACGAAGCCGCAGCCCCGGATACCTTTCTGGAGGGACGTTTGCCCAAGAAAGCCAAACAGAATTTTGAAGAGGCACTGAGCGGCCTCTGACGACCCAAGTGCGGGACCATTATGGTTCTGCCATCTTATCAAAGGAACACATGTTATGACCAAATTTATTAACCCGAGCCTTATGAAAACCAACCGTCGCAACGTGTTGCGCGGTTCCGTCCTTGCTGGCGCTGCGGCGTTGACGGGGGCCGGCGCAATGGCCCGAACACGCACACCAAAGCTGGATATCGCAAATGCGACTTCTGCGAAATTGTACAAGGCAGCAGCCCAACAAACCGCGGACAGCACCGCAAAACCTGCGGACCTGTCGGGCTATACCCGCGTCAAGCAAGAGATGGTTGCACCGCCCTATGCCCCTGTCCACGAACAGGTTGCAACTGGCGGTCCCAAGATTGTCGAAGTGACCTTGGAAACCACAGAGCGACTGATGGTCGTGGACGAGGATACAGGGGCTTCTGTCTGGGCGTTGACCTATAACGGGTCGGTACCGGGCCCGCTGATTATTGTTCACGAGGGCGACATGGTCGAGCTGACCCTGCGCAATCCTGTTGATAGCATGATGGAACATAACATCGACTTTCACGCCGCCACTGGTGCGCTTGGCGGGGGTGGTTTGACCCACGTCTTTCCGGGCGAAGAAACCGTGCTGCGCTGGAAGGCGACCAAGCCGGGTTGCTTTACCTATCACTGTGCCCCTGGTGGCGCGATGATACCGTATCACGTGACCCACGGCATGAACGGGGCGGTGATGGTGCTGCCCCGTGACGGGCTTAAAGACCGTGATGGCAACCCGCTGACCTATGACAAGATCGCCTATATCGGCGAGCAGGATTACTATCTGCCCAAGGATGCCGATGGCGAATACATTGCCTATGAAACCGCGGGCGATGACTACTCTGACAGCATTGACGCGATGCGCACTCTGACCCCGACCCACTGTGTTTTTAACGGGGCCGTTGGGGCGATCACTGGCGAACATGCGATGAAGTTCAATGTCGGTGAGACCGTGCTGATGATCCACAATCAGGCCAACCGCGACAGCCGCCCGCACTTGATCGGTGGGCATGGCAATTTTGTCTGGGAAACCTCGTTCAGCGATGCCCCTTTGACCGGCCTTGAGACTTGGTTCGTGCGCGGCGGTACCGCGATGGCCGCGATGTACACCTTCGAACAACCGGGCGTTTACGCCTATGTAAACCACAACCTGATCGAGGCCGCCTTGCTGGGGGCAACCGCGCATTTTGTGGTCGAGGGGGAGTGGGACAATGCGCTGATGGAACAGGTCGTCGCCCCGCGCGAATTCGTCACCTGAAACTCGGCGGAGGATAAATGAATGACCAATGCGATGTCCAAAAAGAGCCTGTTGATCTTGCTCGGCGGCGTTGCTTTGGTAGCCTTGGCAATCGGGACCGCGCAAATGGTGCGCGGCCCCGATCGTGCATTTGCCTCTGATATCCACACTACGACAGTGCAGTTGGGCAACGGGCAAGTTCTGCGCGTGCAAACCCGCGAAGTTACTGTTGCCCAGTGGCAGATGTGCCGTGCCGCCGGTCAATGCGCATTGAACCTGAAGGTTCAAAGCAAGGCGGGGGATTATCCTGCGACCGGCCTAAG
>JAPKCR010000486.1 GCA_026421135.1 Sulfitobacter sp.
CTTCGAACCCGAATACCTGCGCGGGGTTGATGCCGAACGCGTCAGTCTTGTCTTGGGCCGTGCTAAGCGCTGCAAACTGGCGCGCCGGATCGCCGCCATTTTCCGTCATCCAAGCGCGCGCGGTGCGGGCGTTGGTCATGGTTTCGATCGTGGTAAATGTTTTGGAGGCGACGATGACCAGCGTCGTTTTCGCATTCAACCCCCGCAAGGTATCGGCGATATGAGCACCGTCGACGTTCGACACAAAATGGCAGCGCGGTCCGTCGTGATACGGCGACAACGCTTGGACGGCCATCGCGGGGCCAAGGTCAGACCCGCCAATGCCGATATTCACAACATCGGTGATGTCGCTGGCGCGGATCTTGTCAGCGAAATCGCGCATCCGGTCCAGCGTGGCCAGAATGCCCGGCATGACATCCGCCCCCTCGACCATCACGGGACCGCCATCGAGATTGCGCAAAGCGGTGTGCAATACCGCGCGGCCCTCAGTTTCGTTGATCTTGTCACCTGCGAACATCGCATCGCGGCGGGTCTGCACATCTGCCCCGTCAATCAGTGCCAGCAGCGCATCCATCGTTTCCCGGTCAAGGTTTGTTTTCGAGAAATCAAACAGCATGTCGCCAGTTTGCGCACTAAAGGTAGCTGCCCGTTCTGTATCGTCGAACAAGGACAGGATTGAGCGGTCTTTCACCGCGGCCTGCAACGCAATTAGATCATCGAATTTTGTTATGCTGCCCAATGGACTACCGCCTCTTGTAAGACTGCGCCGATGGGGGCCTCAAGGGCCGGCAGGGTCAAGGCCCGCTCTGCCGCTGCGCGTTTTTCATCACCGAAGATGACCAGGTGCTTTAACATGGCTCCTTGGAGCACAGGCCGGGAAAGTGTAATACGGCCAATGTCTTGGCCCTCGACGTTAATTGGGCACACGGCAGGCGCATCATCTGCCATTGCCGCCCCCAACCCGTCCGAACCGGGGAAAAGCGAGGCCGTATGCATATCGGCCCCCATACCCAAAACCAAAACAGAAATCGGCAGATGGCCGGTGATCGCCGCGGACAATTGCTCTGACGCTTCGGACGCGGTCAGGCCTTCAACGAAAAACGGGGTGAACCGCGCTGCTGCGGCCGGACCGACCAGCAAGCGCTGGCGCAGCAACCGTGCGTTCGACATCTCGTGATCGGGGGCGACCCAGCGTTCGTCGGTCAGCATTACCTGCACCCGCGACCATTCAATACTGGCGGCGCTTAGGCTGTCAAATATCGGCCCCGGTGTGGTACCGCCCGGCACAGCCAAACTGACAAGATCATTAGACAGAAGCGCATTTTTCAGTTCGCCCGCCAAAATATTCGCGACATCCAACGCCAGAACGTCCCGGTCTGCATACTCGATCAGTTTCATGTCGAAAGCTCCCGCCATTTACGGTTGTCGCGCCGCATCAATTCATTTGAATCAGTGGGGCCATCCGACCCGCTGTCATAAGGCTTTGGCACGTCATTGCGCGACTCCCACCCTTGGATAATCGGGTCGGTCCATGCCCATGCCGCTTCGACCTCGTCTCCGCGCATGAACAGTGTCTGGTTGCCACGGATCACGTCCATAATCAGGCGTTCATAGGCATCAACCTGTTCGGACCCGTCAGCGCCTAATGCATCTGCAAAGGTCATATCCAACGGCACGTCGATCAGACGCATGCCACCGGGGCCGGGTTCCTTGATTGTCACGCCAAGGGTAATGCCTTCGTTTGGTTGCAGCCGGATCGACAGCACATTTCGGTGCCGGCCGGCGTCTTCTCCGAAAATCGAATGCGGTGTTTCCTTGAATACCACGGTGATTTCCGAAGACCGCGCTGCCATCCGTTTGCCGGTGCGCAGATAAAACGGCGTGCCCGCCCACCGCCAGTTACTGATATGGGTCTTCAGCGCGACAAAGCTTTCTGTGCGCGAACGGGGGTCGTTGACAGCAGTGCGATAGCCGGGTTGTTCTGTCTCGTTGCACGGTTCGGCCTGATATTGTCCGCGCGAAATATGATGCGGCAAAACCGGATCCAACGCGCGGATCACTTTCAATTTTTCATCGCGCACCGCATCAGGATCAAACCGCGATGGTGGTTCCATCGCGATCAGGCACAGCAACTGCATCAGGTGGTTTTGAACCATATCGCGCATGGCACCGGATTTATCATAATATTCGCCCCTGCCCCCAACGCCTACGGTTTCGGCCACAGTGATTTGAATGTGATCAACGTATTGGCTGTTCCAAAGTGGTTCGAACAGCATGTTGCCAAAACGAACTGCCATTAGGTTCTGGACAGTTTCCTTGCCCAAATAATGGTCGATTCTGTAAATCTGGCTTTCGTCAAAATACTTGGCCAGCGTGGCATTCAACGAGCGTGCGGTTTGCAGATCGCGACCAAAAGGCTTTTCGACAACAATCCGACTTTCCGCGTCGGCCATGCCCCATTGTTGCAACCGTTCTGCCAAATCGCCAAAAAGCGCAGGCGATACAGAGAAATAATACGCCTCGACCCGATCCACGCCCGCCATCAATTTTTGCAGTTCAGCCCAGCCATCAGTGCCTTTCGCGTCAATGGTCACATATTCCAGACGGGTCAGAAACGCATCAAGCTGGCCTTTTTTATGGTCAAAACCGGCGTTGAATTCTGCAATCGCCTCGGCAATCATTGCACGGTAGCCATCGGCGTCCATATCGGTACGCGCAGCCCCGATAATACGTGCATTTTCAGGCATTTGCCCGGAACAGAAACGTCGAAACAGACCTGGCAAAATCTTGCGTCGGGCCAGATCACCAGTGCCGCCGAAAATCACTAGATCGAACGGATCGACTGGAATAACGCGTGAGACCATTTGGCAACTCCTTGCTGCATGGACACAGCTTTTGAGGGCGTTTCTATCAATGTTAGCGCAAACATACATAATTTACTACGCTTCACAAGTCTGTGCGAAAGAATACACAGGGTTTTCTTGAATTTACCATTCGCATAGAC
>JAPKCR010000487.1 GCA_026421135.1 Sulfitobacter sp.
GGACGCACCGCTGCGGGCCGAAGTAGCTCTTGCCATTGCCGCAGAATACGACTTGCGCAGATTAAGACCCGGCCATCAGCTGCGCGTCAATTTTCAGCCCAACGGGTCCCCGTCATTCGTCGCTTTAACAGTCGATGAAGGTGTCCAAATCGAAGTCACACTCGATGGTAAGGTCGCTGGTCGCACTAGACCCCCCGTCCTTACGTCTGTCGAGCAAGCAGGTCAGCTTGTCGTCAGCGGATCCATTTATGCTTCCTTGGATGCAGCCGGCATTCCTGCTCGCTTTGCGGTCGATCTGGCCGAAATTTTAAGTGATGCAATCGATTTTCGGCGAGATCTTAAAGGCGGCGAGAAACTCAACATCCAATGGGCACAATCGGTCCTTGCTGACGGGTCGAAAGTTGGGCAACCGAAGCTAACCTACGCGGCTCTTGATTTAGCGAAGGATATATTTGAAGTCGTTTGGTCTGACGAGGATAGCGGCAAGGCGACTGTCTATCTGAATGGGGATGTCCTGCGAAGAATAGCACCACCTGTAAAGGGCGCGCGGCTATCTTCGGTTTTTGGCCGACGCAAACATCCAATTTACGGCAACGTTCGAATGCACACTGGTGTCGATTACGCAGCCGTTAAAGGGACGCCAATCAGCGCGACCGCACCGGGCCGGGTTTCCTTTATTGGATGGCAGAACGGATATGGCCAAGTGGTGGAGATATCTCACGGCTCCAACACGATGACCCGGTATGCCCATTTGAGCGCCGTACCCAATGGACTGAAAACCGGAAAGCGTGTTCTTGCCGGAGAAGTGATCGGTCAGGTCGGCAAGACAGGTACGGCGACAGCTCCTAACTTGCACTACGAAGTGCATGTAGACGGGCGTCCGATCGACCCGCTTGGAAAGGAACTGATCGCCTCGGTAGAAAATCCTGATACCGCGGGTGCGTCAGCGCTCCTTGAGAAAACACGCGCGCTGTTTACAGCGACGCTCAGCGACGAAATATGAACAATCGAATAGGATAACGCATGCTCCCCAAAATTGAACTGATCTTTGGCGCTGTGCTGCTGGCGACCGTGTCAACGGCCGCCGCTGCCCAGACGGCCATTCAAGTCGCCAAGACGCGCGGCTGCGGATGCTGTGTGGCTTGGATGGACAGACTTTCAGACGCTGGTTTCTTACCGGAGGGCGAAAATATTGGGGGAGCACTGATCCGTTTGAAAATGGATCGGGGTATCCCTGTTGCAATGTTTTCATGCCACACCGCAACGGTCGAGGGCTACACGATAGAAGGGCATGTGCCACCTGCCGACATTAGGCGGCTTCTTGAGGACCGCCCGGATGCAGTCGGTCTTGCGGTGCCCGGTATGCCAATCGGCTCACCCGGCATGGATTTTGGGGAAACTTCCGACGCCTACGATGTCTTTCTGGTGAAAAAGGACGGTAGCACCGAGATATTCTCTTCCTATCCGGCAAATTGAACATGGAGGCGCTCACGACCCTATCTCCTAT
Organism: Sulfitobacter sp.; assembly: GCA_026421135.1. Taxonomy (GTDB): domain Bacteria; phylum Pseudomonadota; class Alphaproteobacteria; order Rhodobacterales; family Rhodobacteraceae; genus Sulfitobacter. The sequence continues at coordinate 1,508 of JAPKCR010000487.1, forward strand.
CGCCTTGGGCTTTTATGGAAGCCTTGCAGCTGGTCTTATGACGTCCGTCGGTGCCGTTCCGGTTCTCTTTGGCAGCACTCCCTCGCGAAAATGGCGCGACATCTCTCTTGGCTTTGCCGCAGGGGTGATGCTGGCGGCTTCGTTCTTCTCGTTGATCATTCCAGCGCTCGATGTTGCTGAAATTCGATACGGGGATGGGGCGATCCCGGCATTGATCGTCTGCGTTGCGATCCTGCTTGGGATGGGGGCAGTTGCCATTATGAACGAAGTGATCCCGCATGAGCATTTCAGTTCAGGGCGCGAAGGTCCTGAGGCCGCATCTCTGCGTCGAGTTTGGCTATTTATCATAGCAATCACCATTCACAACGCCCCAGAGGGTCTGGCCGTTGGGGTCGCGTTCGGCGCGGACGGGTTTGCGGGGGGATTTCCAGTTGCATTGGGTATCGGATTGCAGAACGCGCCAGAAGGACTGGCGGTCGCGGTTGCATTGCTCGGTGAGCGATACTCTGCAAGACGGGCCTTTAGCATCGCAGCTCTCACTGGCTTGGTTGAGCCTGTCACCGGCTTTCTTGGTGCTGCAGTTATCGTGGTTGCTCAACCCCTTTTGCCTTGGGGTCTCGCCTTCGCGGCGGGCGCTATGCTCTACGTCATCAGTCACGAGATCATCCCCGAAACCCACCGCAGTGGACATCAGAAACAAGCAACGACCGGGTTAGCAATCGGTCTGGTTGTCATGCTGTTCCTCGACGTTTGGTTAGGCTGAAACATGGCAATCCGTTCTCTGGGAATTTGTGCAGCCGTCATTGCATTTGCTGCCGACCAAGCGTCGAAAGCATTCGTGCTTGTAAATGCAGAAACGTTAGCCGCTGGCGTTAATGTCGCGCCCAGTTTCAACTTGGTTTTTCACCGTAACACCGGCGTTACCTTTGGTCTTCTACAGGGCACGCCATGGTGGGCGTTAGCTGTCGTTGCGACCGCTGTTGTCCTGTTTTTGGCCATTTCGCTGGTACGGTCGACTGCAATAAGTGAAGCCGTTGCCTATGGTGTGGTTATAGGTGGTGCTCTTGGAAATATTCTGGATCGCATCCGCTTTGGCGGCGTAACTGATTTTCTGGATTTCTATATTGGAACGACACACTGGCCTGCATTCAATTTGGCAGACGTGTTTGTGGTTTGTGGCGTTGGTCTTCTGCTGATCACTGCTGGTCGGGAACATGCCGCCATAAAAAAAGCGCCTGAGTAGAGAGTGAGACCCTCAATTAGCATTTCCAGTCTTGGTCCAAGGTTTAGGACGAACATAGTCCCGCTTATCGTTGCAATTGTTCTCGGGGCCGGTGTTGTTTTTGCGCTACCGCCGTTCTCAACTCCGTTTGTATTGCCCATCTGTTTTGGTGGGCTGTTTTACCTCACCACCAGCAAGGCCCGAACAAGAGCGTTTCTTACCGGATGGGCTTTCGGCTTCGGCTTTTTCCTGTTCGGACTGTCATGGATTGCGGA
>JAPKCR010000488.1 GCA_026421135.1 Sulfitobacter sp.
GACCGCATTGCCTGCCCTTGGTTAATCCGGCGCTTTGTCGACGCGGATGCGCGTTTTCTGTTCGTATCCCCGTCTGAGGTTCAAGGCGTGGCGGAGCGGTACGGTGCCACCCCATTTGATATCGAGGACGTTGAATTCTCGCATATCGGCGATCGGTGTACGTTTGACACCATGCTGGACGTGTTTGCGCTGCATTCCGATCCATTGGACAGGATGGCGCAGGTGATCCGGGCCGCTGATACCAATCGCCACGATCTGGCCCCTGAAGCCGCCGGATTGCTGGCGCTTTCGGTGGGGATGTCGCGGCAGTATCGCAACGATCAAGAGCAATTGTCCCAAGCCATGCCGATCTATGACGCACTGTATCGATGGGCCCGAGATGGTGCGGGCGAAGGCCACGACTGGCCGCAGGGGCGTGCCGGATGAGCCCTACTAGCTGGTCTGACATGATGCGCGTCTTTGGCCGCATCGGTGTGCTGTCCTTTGGCGGACCTGCAGCGCAGATTGCATTGATGCACCGAGAACTGGTTGAACGGCACGCCTGGCTGACCGAAGCCGCATATCTGCGCGCCCTGTCGCTGTGCATGCTTCTGCCCGGCCCAGAAGCGATGCAGCTGGCGACCTATGCCGGCTGGCGAATGCGTGGAACGCTGGGGGGCTTGCTGGCTGGCCTGTTGTTTGTCGTGCCGGGGGCCGTGGTGATTGGGGTATTGGCCGTGGGCTATGCCTATTATGGCCAACTCCCGTTGGTTCAGGCTGCATTTCTGGGCATTAAAGCAGCCGTTATTATTGTTGTGTTTCAGGCGCTTCGAAAAGTTGCGGCCAAGGCGCTTACCGGGCCGGAAGGCGTGGCTTTGGCCGCGCTGTCGTTTGTTGCGCTTTTCGTGTTCGGGCTACCATTTCCGCTGATCATTCTGGCGGCAGGGATTTGGGGTTTTTTCCACCAGTCCGCGTCCCATGTGCCGCTCGTCAGCGACTCAATGGGACTTGCTTATCCGATAAGAACCAGTGTGATCTGGGGCGGCCTTTGGGCGGCACCCTTGGTGCTGGTCTGGGCGTTGGACCAACAATTCTTGCTGCAGCTGGGTTTGTTCTTCTCAAAGCTAGCAGTGGTTACATTTGGCGGTGCCTACGCCGTTCTGGCCTATATGACGCAAAGCGTTGTGCAAGATCACGGCTGGATCACAACGCAGCAGATGATTGATGCCTTGGGGCTGGCTGAAACCACCCCCGGCCCGTTGATTCTGGTGACTGAATTTGTCGCGCTGCTTGCCGGATTTGCGCAAAGCGGCATAAGCGGGGCGATTGCGGCAGGTGTGTTGGCGCTGTGGGTTACATTTACCCCCTGCTTTCTATGGATATTTGTTGCCGGCCCCTATCTGGAAGCGATTTCAGCACAACCGAGGCTAAGCGCCGCACTGCAGGCTATTACCGCAGCAATTGTGGGGGTGATTGCCAATCTTTCTGTCTGGTTTGCCCTTCATGTGCTTTTTAAACAGGTGCATCCCGCCGGCGTTTTCGCGATGCCCCTGCCCGAATGGTCCAGCTTTAATTTCAACGCGCTTGTCCTGACCTTTTTGGCTGCAATTCTAATGCTTGCATTGAACAAAGGCTTTGTTTTCACCATGGGTGTGCTCGCCTTGGCCGCACTTGTGCCCGCAGTTATCGGATAATTGCGGCTGCCCCCTTTTCACGGTTGGTAAATGGCGTATGCTGGCTGCATCTAACTGGGGGTTGAACAGATAAAATGAGCCGAACCATTGAGTATGGCAACCTGATGCACGACGCTATGCGCGGATTGATCCGGCAGGTGCTTTTGGATGTGGCAGCGAACGGTTTGCCCGGAAATCATCATTTTTTCATCACCTTCGACACCGAACATCCCGACGCCGAGCTGGCCGATTGGTTGTCGGACCGCTATCCCGGAGAGATGACAGTGGTCATGCAGCATTGGTATGACAAACTTGAAGTCACGGACGAAGGATTCTCTGTCACGTTGAATTTTGGTGACGCGCCAGAGCCGATGTATATCCCCTATGACGCGATCCGCACCTTTGTAGATCCTTCGGTCGAGTTTGGCCTAAAATTTGAGCAGCAAGACCGTGCTTCCGACGACAGTGATACACTAGATCAGAAAGAAGAAAGCGAGTTGGAGGTTGCCGAAGAGGCACCGAAAGCCGCCGAAATCGTATCATTGGACAGTTTTCGCAAATAACTTGCTAGATTGCGGGCGCGTTAGCGCCATCGCTTGATTGCGCAGCGCCCCTGCGCAGGCTAAACCCTGATCCAATATATTGCCAAGATCAGGAGCCTGCACATGGCCGATACACGCACAGAAACAGACAGCTTTGGCCCGTTGGAGGTCCCTTCCGATAAATATTGGGGTGCCCAAACCCAGCGGTCGATCATCAACTTTCCAATTGGTTGGGAAAAACAACCCGTGCCAATCATTCGCGCATTGGGTGTGGTGAAAAAAGCCTGTGCGATGGAGAACCTCAAGCAAGGTGACCTGAGTGCCGAGGTCGGCGATGCGATTGTTGCAGCAGCGTCCGAAGTAATTGACGGCAAGTTCGACGATAACTTTCCGTTGGTTGTCTGGCAGACCGGGTCTGGCACCCAATCGAACATGAACGCGAACGAAGTTATTTCTAACCGCGCCATCGAAATGCTGGGCGGCGAAATGGGGTCCAAGAAACCCGTTCACCCCAATGATCATTGCAATATGGGTCAGTCGTCAAACGATACATTCCCCACGGCGATGCACGTCGCCATTGCGATGCAGGCACGTGATGTCTTGTTGCCCGGTTTGCAAAAACTGCACGATGCGCTGGCCGCCAAATCAGTCGAATTCAAGGACATCATCAAGATTGGCCGCACCCATACCCAAGATGCGACGCCGTTGACGCTGGGCCAGGAATTCTCGGGCTATGCGCATCAGGTCAAAAAAGGGATCGAACGGGTCAACGCCTGCCTGCCCGATATTTACGAATTGGCCCAAGGTGG
>JAPKCR010000489.1 GCA_026421135.1 Sulfitobacter sp.
TTTTCTATGGTTCTGTCATCTTTCTTGAGTTTTTCATCAGTGGTCATTTTTCGATCCTCTCGGTTTGTATGTGTCGGTAATTGACTATAACTGAGGTTAGAAATTGACGCACATCAATTGACGATGAAGTATCGGCGGGTTTTGGCTTTAGCCGAGGCGAAAATCTGCGTAAACCCATGACTTGATAACAATGATTTGAACCGCTCAGGACAGCAGGGCGCGACATCCCCTTGCCACCACGGCCTCTTCGTTGGTCGGGACGACAAGGACCTTAACCGGCGATTGCGCAACGCTGATCACGCCCGCATTTCCGGCATTCGCATCGGGGTCGAGAACGACGCCAAGCCACTGCAATCTTTTACAAATATCCGCACGAACCAAAGCTGAATTTTCCCCAATTCCTGCAGTGAATACCAACGCATCAATACCGCCAATAGATGGGACAAGGCCCGCCAGAATGCTGGCTGCTTTAAAGCAGTACAGATCAATGGCCTCGGAGGCATGGGGGTCGTCGCTGGCTTGCAATGCCTGCATGTCATTGCTGATGCCAGAAACACCCATAAGGCCTGATTGGCGGTAAAGTAGGTCTTCAACTTCCGAGATTTTCATCCCCTTGGCTTGCAAAAGATAAAGAACAACACCCGGATCCAACGCCCCGCACCGGGTACCCATCATCAGCCCATCCAAAGCCGTAAACCCCATGCTGGTTGCCACGCTCTTGCGGTTTTGCATTGCACACATACTGGCCCCGTTGCCCAAATGGGCAACGATCACGCGGCCATCTGCCAGTTCGCCAAGATGCTGTGGCAAAACGCTTGCGATATAATCGTAAGACAACCCGTGGAACCCGTAGCGAATGATCCCCTCTTCGCTCAAATTACGGGGCAAGGCGAACTGCTTCGCCAACCGGTTTTGGCTTCGATGAAAGCTGGTATCGAAACACGCAATTTGCGGCAGGGATGGCTGCCAATCTGCGATAGCTCGGATTGCCGCGAGATTATGCGGTTGATGGAGTGGGGCGAGGGGGATCAGCGTGTCCAGCTTGTCCAGCACGGCATCGGTGATGCGGACTGGACCGCAATAGAACTGGCCACCATGAACGACCCGGTGGCCAACCGCCGCCAGCGAAGCGTCCCCGAGGTGCTTCGCCAGCCAAGGCAGCAAAAGTGCTATGGCCTGCGCATGTCCGGTTGCCGTATCCAACTGTCCAAATGCGCCGCCGTCGACTGCGTTTCCGTTCGCGTCTTTGACTGAAAAAACGGGCGTTGTGCCGATACCGGATATCTTGCCAATGATTTCCGGCGTTGCCTCTGACGCATCGTTGTCAAACAACGCAAATTTGAGGCTGGATGATCCGGAGTTGAGTGTCAGGTTTGCGCCGCTCATATGGCAATAGTGTTTGATTGATAGTGGACGAGCAACTGCGCCATTGCTGTCGACGCCAACCGAGATAAAACACCGTCAGCGCGGCTGGTGAGGACGATGGGAATTCGTGCGCCAACAACGATCCCCGCGGCATCTGCGCCAGCAAGATAGATCAACTGTTTAGCAATCATATTGCCCGCTTCCATATCGGGCACAATCAGAATGTCAGCGCTGCCTGCAACCTCGGATTGGATCCCCTTTGTTCGTGCCGCCGATTTGGATATTGCATTGTCAAAGGCCAGTGGACCATCCAGCAAGCCGCCAGTAATCTGCCCGCGATCGGCCATTTTGCATAACGCGGCGGCATCGACTGTGGACGGGATACTGAGAGTCACCGTTTCAACTGCGGACAGCAGTGCCACCTTTGGTATGGCAATGCCAAGCGCCAACGCAAGGTCAATCGCGTTCTGCACAATATCGCGTTTGGTCGACAGGTCAGGGAAAATATTGATGGCTGCATCGCTGATAAACAGCGGTTTGGGATAGTTTGGAACATCAAGTGCAAATACATGGCTCATCCGTCTTTCTGTACGCAGGCCTGTCTCTTTGTTAACGATAGGTGCCAACAGCTCATCTGTGTGGATCTTGCCCTTCATCAGCATGCCAACAGTGCCTTGGCGGGCCAGTGCAACCGATCGGTCAGCCGCAGCGTGGCTGTGGGGGACGTCCACAATCTCGACATCGCTAATGTCCAGTTCCGCCTGAGCAGCGGCGGCTTCTATCTTTGCTTTCGGACCAACAAAAACGGGAATGATCATGTCCTTTTCCCTCGCAAGCAATGCTCCCTTTATGGATAGCGCATCACATGGATGGACAACGGCGGTTCGTACCGGGGGCAGTGGTGCTGTCTTGTTCATTAACTCGTCAAACCGCGCTCCCCGCTCGTGCAGGTGTACCTCTGGTAACATCACCCGAGGGCGGCGAACCTTTTGGGTTGGTGCCACGACTGTCGCCTCACCCTCAATTGCGATCTCATTGTTTTGATTGGTGCAAACGCACCGCAGGGTCACGTGAAGGTCCTCGGGGTTTTTGTCCAATACAGTGACGGTCACCGTAATCGTGTCTCCCAAACCCACAGCATGTCCAAAGCGCAGGTTCTGATTTAGGTAAATCGTTCCGGGTCCGGGAAGTTCTGTTCCTAAAAGGGCAGAGATGAGGGCACCGCCCCACATGCCATGGGCGATCACCTTGTGAAATGTATCGGATTTCGCAAAGTCCGCATCGACATGTTCCGGGTTCACGTCCCCCGACATGACAGCAAAAAGCTCGATGTCATTTTGCTTTAGGGTTCGCGTCAGTTCTGCACTATCTCCGACCTTGATTTCGTCAAAGGTTTTGTTCTGGATAAACTGCATAGATTGTTGCCTTGCCTCTGGATCGCTTCAAGTGTCGGCCAGTATTTATCGTTCCTTGGGACTATGGCATCATACGATTTTTGGTCAACAACTTGACGATAACTAACCAATCCAGCGGTTGTATCGAAGTGTAGCGCGCTTGCGGTACGTTGGGCGGAGTAAGGCCACGACCCATTTGCAGCCATCTTCGATTGGAAATGCCTTACGCCGCAAACTTAAACC
>JAPKCR010000490.1 GCA_026421135.1 Sulfitobacter sp.
GAATCGACAAAAACTGCGATTTATCGACTGCAACAAAGGTCAGAACCGATACTGCACCCATGAGATAGGCAAAGGCAGTGCCGCTGATCAGAAAGATAATGAAGATGATCGGAATAAGATACATAGTGCTAAACTGCCGTCCTGATGGGGCCCGTCTTGGTTTGAACATTTCTGTCCGTGATCGGCGGATGTGTTATGATTGAACGTAAGTCTATTTCTGATGGCTTGAAGCTCGTCATGTCAGGGCAGGGTCGCGCCATGTCCGGATTGCCCGCAAAGAGTTTTTCCAGCGATTGGGCCGCAGCCAGCAACGCTTCGTCGCCACGGACAGCGCCCAGAATCTGAAGTCCGAACGGCATGCCATGGGGGTCGCGACCGCAGGGCAGGGTAATTGATGGGCCGCCTGTCAGGGATCCGCGATAGGTCAGGGCCAGCCAACGGTAATAGATATCCATGCTCTGCCCCTCGATCTCGGTCGCATGCCCTTGGGCCCATGGGAAAGGAGATACCGGTGCGGTCGGCAGCATGATGACATCAAAGTCCTGCATCAGCGCGTTGAAGCGACGCAGAATGCGCGTTTGCTCAGCATGCGCCCATGCCCGATCAGCCAAAGACATGGACCGGCCCAAATTAACATTCGTTTGAATATCGAGGCCAAAAGCTGTGGGCTCGGTTTCGGTCACTTCACCGAAGGCGGCCAGAAAGCTTTCGGCGCGCAGAATGTCAAAGCATCGATCCATATTGCCAAGATCGAGATCAACGGGACGGCAGGTTTGAACGTGGGTTGCAATCTTCTCGGTCCGATCGCGGAATGTTTCACGGATAGCCGGATCTACTGGTGCGCCGCCGAAATCTTCACTGTAACCGACCCGCAAGGTGCTGAGGTCTACGTCCGACAAGGTCGTAAATCGGGTTTCCGAGGAGCGTGCCGATAACGGATCGTCAGGGTGGTACCCATGCGAAACGCTCAATATCAATGTCAGATCATCCACGGTACGGGTCATCGGGCCAAGAACCGAAACACCTGACCACCCCAACGGTCGGGTTGGATGGGCAATTACGTCTACCGATGGGCGAAATCCGACGATCCCGCAGAGCGCCGCAGGCAACCTGAGCGAGCCTCCGGTGTCGGACCCAGTACACACAGGCAAGAGATTTGCTGCCAGCGCGGCTGCTGATCCACCTGAAGAGCCGCCGGCTATTAGGTTTGCGTCAAATGGATTGGCCGTTGCACCCCAAACTGGGTTTCGGCTGTTACCGCCAGCGCCGCACTCAGGAACGTTTGTTTTGGCGAGAATGATCGCTCCGGCGTCACGCAGTCGCGCAACCATGGGAAAATCACTTTTTGGCACATGTGTTCGCATGCATGGGCTACCATGGCTCGTGAGTAACCCTGCGGTATCTTGAAGATCCTTCACGCCAATGGGCAACCCGTCGAGCGGCCCCTTAGGGGTTCCAGTGCTCCACCTGCTGGATGCCTGCGCCGCTTCGAGGATCGCACGGTCCGTATCGATGGCTGTCAGGGCATTTATCTTGGGGTTCACCTTAGAAATGCGCTCAAGACATACCGTGAGGTAATCAGTCGGCGTCAGCCTGCGATCCGCAAATCGTCTGAGGACATCGCGCGCCGAGAGGGCCATCAATCCGGCCACACTCATCCCCGCACCGATGACGTATCTCGCATACCTAACTCAGTCACTTTATCCCTCCCAAGAAAACGACTGAAGTTATGATAATACGGTGCTCGCAGGGACAATAATGAAAAATTGACCCGAAACCTTAACTAAAAGGAATGGTTTTCAAATCCTCAGTTGTTTTTCGCAAGCATTTTAAAAAAAATGATAACGCATGGTTGGCCTCTACCTGGTCGCTTCGCCAGAAGCATCGGACCTCGGACAGAAATCCACGCGTGTCCAGCGGAAGTGTAACAATGTCTCCGCGTGCAGCATGGGACTGGGCAAGACGTTGCGGCATCAGCCCCAGGGCTGGGATCGCCTCCAACAGCGCGAGATTCAGCATCAAGGAAAGAGAAGCAATCGTATTCGCCGGTGGGGCCAGTCCGTTGTCCGCAAAGAGTGCATCAACCGCCCGCCGGGCAACCGAATTTGCCTGGGGCATGATCCAGGGGAAATCGACGACTTCGCTCCACTCAATGTCAGGCTGTCTTGCCAGCGGGTGATTGCGGCCTGCAACGACGACAATCGGTTCCGCAAAAAGCTTGAGCTGTTCTATGCCAGACAGTTCCCGGGGCTGCCAGATCCTGGCGATCAGCAAATCCAACGCACCGCCTTGCAACTCTGGAAGAAGTTCTACGAAGTGCCCCTCTCTGACCGAGATGCTCGCCTGCGGCGTGCTGCTTTTGAATAGTGCAATGGAACCCGGCAAAAGGGTAGGCGCAACCGAACTGACGACGCCTACAGTAACGGCACCCGAAATCCCGCTCGCCATGGCCTCAATATCGAAGGCCGCCCGATCAAGTTGATTAAGCGCTTGCTTGGCATGATCTACCAGACGGAGCCCTACTGCCGTCAAAAAGAGACGGTTCCGATCGCGAGTCACGATGGGAACGCCGACGATCTTTTCCAGTTCTGCAATCTGCTTGGAGACGGCGGGCTGAGTCACGTTAAGTTCCTCCGACACCCGCGCAACCAGCTTTAGGTCGGACAAGGCAGCAATTACTCGCAAGTGACGGAGAGTTATTGCCTTCTGGAAATCATTGCTTGAAATAGCCGTTGCTCGCTGAGTTGGGTGACTGGATGGTAACTGCTTATCACAGAAAATCTGTGCATATCGATATCTGTTCGAGCGTTCACTTAGGCTGGGGAGAGTAGTTCTGTAAAATGCTGCACTACGCAGGAATGGCTGCTGTGGATCAAAGGGGCCTCAGAAACGCCCGTGCCATTGAAGGTCCGGTAGGGGCCGGAAGCGCCCGCCTTCACGAAGGGCGGGAAGCAGTCATTCGCCGCAGGTGCGAACTGATTAAGCCGCATCGTTG
>JAPKCR010000491.1 GCA_026421135.1 Sulfitobacter sp.
CGCCCGCGCAGATGTGGGGCAGCATGCAAAAGCTGATGAAACTTCCCCATGACACGACAGTTTGCTCGGGGCACGAGTACACTCAATCTAACGCAAAATTTGCCCTGACGGTTGATCCTGACAATCGGGCGCTTATATCTCGTTCAAGAGAAATCGATCAGGCGCGCAAGGATGGTGTGCCGACGGTGCCCTCGACGCTTTCAACGGAACTTCAAACCAACCCGTTTCTGCGCCCCGCCGACCCCGGCATTCGCGCGCAGTTGGGAATGGAAAACGCCACCGACACAGATGTGTTTGCCGAAATACGCGCGCGCAAAGATCGCTTCTGAACGCCGCAATCATGGTGAAAAATATAACGTTCACGATAAATGTGACGATATTATTGTAAAAAAGCCTTGAAGCTTTGCTATGATCAACCAAACTCTAATACTATGAGGCCATGTTCGGCAGCGGCGCGCCCCATTCCGGGACACCAAACCGACACAGATCGAAAAGGAGCACGCCAGTGCCTTCATTCTCGTCTACTTTAGAACAAGCCATCCACGCCGCGTTGGCGCTTGCAAACGCGCGCAAACACGAATTTGCAACGCTTGAGCATTTGCTTTTGGCCCTCATCGATGAACCCGATGCGGTTCAGGTGATGCAAGCATGTTCAGTCAACATGACTGAATTGCGCGATACTCTGATTGAGTTCGTCGACGATGACCTGAGCAATCTCGTCACCGATGTTGACGGGTCGGAAGCCGTCCCAACGGCCGCTTTCCAGCGCGTGATCCAGCGCGCCGTCATTCATGTGCAAACATCAGGTCGTGAAGAGGTAACCGGTGCCAATGTACTGGTTGCCATATTTGCTGAACGGGAAAGCCATGCCGCCTACTTCCTGCAGGAACAGGATATGACGCGCTATGATGCGGTGAACTTCATTGCGCATGGCGTTGCCAAAGACCCCGCATTCGGTGAACCGCGGTCCGTATCCGGCGCACCCGAGCATGAGGAAGAGACCCAAGGCGTTACCGATGGTGACAAGAATGAGTCCGCGCTCGAGAAATACTGCGTCGATCTGAACGCGAAATCGCGTGAAGGTGATATCGACCCGCTGATCGGCCGCGATGCCGAAGTGGAACGTTGCATCCAGGTGCTGTGCCGCCGCCGCAAAAATAACCCGCTTTTGGTGGGCGATCCCGGCGTGGGTAAAACAGCCATCGCCGAAGGTCTGGCTCGCAAGATCGTTGCTGGTGAAACGCCCGAGGTGCTTGCAGAAACCACAATCTATTCGCTCGACATGGGCGCATTGCTCGCAGGCACGCGCTATCGCGGTGATTTCGAGGAACGCCTGAAAGCCGTCGTGACCGAATTGGAAGCGCATAAGAACGCCGTTTTGTTCATCGACGAGATTCATACAGTCATCGGTGCCGGGGCGACTTCCGGCGGCGCTATGGATGCGTCCAACTTGCTGAAACCTGCGTTGGCAGGTGGCAAATTGCGCACCATGGGCTCGACAACGTACAAAGAATTCCGTCAGCACTTTGAAAAAGACCGCGCCTTGGCCCGTCGTTTCCAAAAGATCGACGTGAACGAGCCGTCTGTCGAAGATGCGGTGAAAATCTTGCGCGGCATCAAGCCGTACTTCGAAGATCATCACTCGGTGAAGTATACCGCCGATGCGATCCGTTCCTCTGTTGAGCTGGCGCACCGCTATATCAACGACCGCAAACTGCCGGATTCGGCCATTGACGTGATCGATGAAGCGGGTGCCGCGCAGCATCTTTTGTCCGCCTCAAAGCGGCGCAAGACGATCGGCACGAAAGAGGTCGAAGCCGTGGTTGCCAAAATCGCGCGTATTCCGCCAAAGAACGTGTCGAAGGACGATGTTGTTGTGCTCAAGGATCTTGAGGCATCGCTGAAGCGTGTTGTGTTTGGTCAGGACAATGCGATTGATGCGCTGGCCTCCGCAATCAAGCTGGCCCGCGCCGGTCTGCGCGAACCGGAGAAGCCCATCGGCAACTACCTGTTTGCAGGTCCAACAGGCGTCGGTAAAACCGAGGTCGCCAAGCAATTGGCTGACACGCTTGGTGTGGAACTGCTGCGCTTTGACATGTCCGAGTACATGGAAAAGCATGCAGTCTCGCGTTTGATTGGTGCCCCTCCAGGCTATGTCGGGTTCGATCAGGGTGGCATGTTGACCGATGGCGTCGATCAGCACCCGCATTGTGTGCTGCTGCTGGATGAAATGGAAAAGGCCCATCCTGACGTCTACAACATTCTGTTGCAGGTGATGGATCACGGCAAGCTGACCGACCACAACGGCCGGACGGTGGATTTCCGAAATGTCGTGTTGATCATGACCTCGAATGCTGGCGCATCCGAGCAAGCCAAAGAGGCAATCGGCTTTGGCCGTGATCGCCGCACCGGAGAGGACACCGCAGCGATTGAACGCACGTTCACGCCAGAGTTCCGCAACCGTTTGGACGCTGTGATCAGCTTTGCGCCACTGCCAAAAGAAGTCATCATGCAGGTGGTCGAAAAGTTTGTTCTTCAGCTTGAAGCGCAACTGATGGACCGTAACGTGACGATTGAACTGTCTACCAAAGCCGCTGAATGGCTGGCAGACAAAGGCTATGATGCAAAAATGGGCGCACGTCCTTTGGGCCGCGTGATCCAAGAGTACATCAAGAAACCGCTGGCCGAAGAATTGCTGTTCGGCAAACTGGCCAAAGGTGGTGTCGTCAAGGTTGGCGTGAAAAAAGGCGAACTGGACCTTACAGTTTTGGGGGCCGAAAACCCAAAATTGACCGGGAATAAACCGCCCCTTTTAACAGCCGAATGAAGCTAAACGGCGCGGTATTCATCCTCGCCTTGCCCTTCGCCAGCCCCGCGCTGGCGGAGGGTTTTTCAATTTCATCCCCCATCGACTGCGATCTGGTATCCGACTGCTATATTCAGCAATATGTAGACAGTGATCCGTCTCCAGCGGCATCAGATTTTACGTGTTC
>JAPKCR010000022.1 GCA_026421135.1 Sulfitobacter sp.
CAAACGCGCCAGTTCAGGGCCGAGCCGTGCCAACGTCAATGGCATTACGTGAAACGCCCCCGTGGAAATATCCACCCATGCCAATGCATGTTGGCCGCGAACTTCGGCAAAGGCGGCAAGAAAATTATGTCGGCGCGCGTCGAGAAGGGATTCTTCGGTTAAAGTGCCGGGCGTGACCAGGCGAACAACGTCACGTTTGACGATTGACTTATAGCCACGCTTTTTCGCTTCGGCCGGGCTCTCCATTTGTTCACAGACTGCAACGCGAAACCCTTTTCGGATCAGTGTCAGCAGATATCCTTCGGCGGCGTGAACGGGAACGCCGCACATTGCGATATCTTCGCCACCGTGTTTGCCCCGTTTGGTCAAGGCAATATCAAGCGCCTCGGCCGCAGCGACGGCGTCATCAAAGAACATTTCATAGAAATCGCCCATGCGATAAAACAGCAGAGCGTCGGCATATTGCGCCTTCAGCTCAAGATACTGAGCCATCATCGGCGTGATTTTTTCGTCGCTCACCACAAACCCCCGTTCAACATATGTCTGTCTACAAAACCAAGGGCAGGCATGAAAGAGGCGATCCTGATGGACCTGAGTTCGGACTGTGCTAGAAAGATGATGAAATTGACAAATTGAAGAGTTTCCCGTGCGCAATCAAGTCGACCTTGCCCAAGAACCAGAGCAGGTTTTTTTGAACCCATGGCAGGATGATAGCGTCACCTTATTGGCGAAACCGCCCTATTTCTGGCGCGCAGTCCCGGCTGCTTTGATCGACGGCGTCGGGGCAAGCGCCAATCCTGCATGGAACGATAAGATCGAAGGGTACCTTGCGCAAACGCGGCGCCATCGAAAATTCAAAAAAGCGATCATGTATTCGACTGTTCCAGCCGTAATCAAGGACGTCGGGTTTCGCAAATCGCTTATCATGACGCAGGACCGGATCCTTCTTAGTGGCGCAGTGGGTGTTCGCGCATTAAATAAATTCCGTTGGACGAACGAGAAGGCAGCGTTTGACCCACAACAGCGGGTTATTGAATTCTTTGCTGCATGTTTGAAGGAAAACAAGGGCAAGACGCTGACTGTCGATCCAGATGCTTTGGGACCTGATATCGATTTTGCGATTATCGCCCGCAATACTTTTAACTTTTATCATTTCATCACCGAAACTCTGAGCCAACTATGTGTTCTGGACGAATTGGATTTTCAGGGACGGGTGTTTATCCACTTTCCGAACCGAGAAGACAAAACGAGGGACTTCGCTAAAAGCTTTATTGATGCGCTGTTTCCCGAGTTGAAAGACCGTGTCTTCTTTGAGCGTGCCCCTAAAGATTACGCTCAGGTCCTGACTGCCTATGATCTTGTGGGGGTTCACTATCTTAACCCAGAGTTAGAGCCGTCAAAATTGAATGTGTTGGCCCCCTCTGATCAGTTCTGGAATTGTCAGGCCGCGACCGTGGCCGCCCAAAATATGCTGCAGATGAACGTCGTCAACTCAGGCTTGGCAGCCCTACGTGATCGCGGGTTGCGCCGGATTGAGGGGCTTGATTTCAGCGACCTGCCTAAAAAATTCTACGTCGGACGCGACACTCGTCAAAGCCGCACGAGACATATGGAGGGGGAGGACGAGCTGTTCGACCATTTGCGGCTGTTTGGCTTTGAGTATGTCGTATTTGAAAACATGCATCCGCTTGAGCAGATAGCACTAATGGCAAATGCTGAGGTGATGATCTCGTATCACGGGGCGGGATTCACGAATATGCTGTTCGCTAACCCAGAGGCATATGTAATCGAAGTCGGCACGTTGCAAACTGCGATGACGCGGTGGGGCGATTTCTGGCCGGTGGCGAACGCGGCGCAGTGCAAGTACATCAGTTTTTTTGCCGACTACAAAGGCATCAAGCCCGGTAAAGAACCCAATCCGTTCAAGGATGAACTTTTGCCTGCCGCGTTAAGCCATCAGGGGATAGGTCAATTGATGGCTTTTGTGGTGGCTTTGGATGGTCACATGCCTGAAATGCCAAAACGCGAAGACCTGCTTAGGTTAGCGCGCACGCTGTACCGTTCCGAGGAATTTGCAAAGACGCTAACTGTCCTTGAAGGGCATCCAAAGTTAACGGCCGGGCATTTTGGTCTGCAAATGCTATTGGCCGATTGCTATAAATCCGTGGATGAACCCAAGTCAGAATTGAAGGCGCTTGATGCGGCGTTTAAAGCTGACAAATCGCGGTGGCAGACTTTGATCCGGATGATTTGGTGTGCGAACCGCTGCGAACGGCCACAGGTAATCCGGTGGGCAGTTTCACGTTTGCAGGCAGACTTCCCAGAACGGCACGATGCATTTGTCGAAAATCACGATTGGGTTCGCTACGTCGTCTGACTGTGAGCGCCATCATGATTGTACGCAGGGCTGTTCGTCGATATTAAGCCCTGAAACAACAGGGAAGCTTTATCAGTGTCCAAAAACCGTATCACCTCCGAAGAAGCGCTAGCCTTTCACCTAGAGCCAACGCCCGGCAAGTTCGAGATTACTGCGACCGTCCCGATGACGACGCAGCGCGATCTGAGCCTGGCCTATTCGCCAGGCGTTGCGGTTCCTTGTGAATCCATCGCGGCGAACCCTGAATTGGCGTATGATTACACTAATAAGGGCAATCTGGTTGCGGTGATTTCAAACGGAACGGCCGTTCTGGGGCTGGGGAATCTGGGCGCTTTGGCGTCAAAGCCGGTGATGGAGGGCAAAGCGGTTCTGTTTAAGCGATTTGCCGATGTGAATTCCATCGACATTGAACTTGATACCGAAGACCCCGAAGCATTCATCAATGCGGTCAAGCTGATGGGGCCGACGTTTGGCGGGATTAACCTCGAAGATATCAAGGCACCTGAATGCTTCATCATCGAGCAGCGCCTAAAAGAAGAGATGGATATTCCCGTTTTTCACGACGACCAACACGGCACGGCTGTGATTTGCGCTGCTGGCTTGCTGAATGCCCTCTTCATTTCAGGCAAGAAGATCGAAGATGTTCGCATTGTTTTGAACGGGGCCGGTGCTGCTGGAATTGCGTGCCTTGAACTGCTGAAAGCGATGGGCGCACAACACAACAATTGCATCATGTGTGACACTAAGGGTGTTATTTATCAGGGCCGCACCGAAGGTATGAACCAGTGGAAGTCAGCGCATGCTGCTTCAACTGAACTGCGCAGCTTGGAAGATGCGATGATAGATGCTGACGTTTTTCTGGGCGTCTCGGTCAAGGGTGCCGTGACCCCTGCGATGGTCGCCAGCATGGCTGATAACCCGGTGATCTTTGCCATGGCAAACCCCGATCCCGAAATTACACCGGAAGAAGCGCACGAGGTCCGCCCCGATGCAATCGTTGCAACGGGCCGCAGTGATTATCCGAACCAAGTGAACAATGTCCTTGGTTTTCCCTACCTTTTTCGTGGTGCCCTAGATATCCATGCCCGCGCCATCAATGATGAAATGAAGATCGCTTGCGCCCATGCGCTTGCCAACCTTGCGCGCGAAGACGTGCCTGACGAGGTGGCGTTGGCCTATGGCAAGAACCTGAGCTTTGGACGCGATTATATAATTCCGACGCCGTTTGACCCCCGTTTGATCCACCGTATTCCACCCGCTGTTGCGCGGGCCGGCATGCATACCGGTGTGGCGCGACGACCGATTATCGATATGGACGCTTATGAGCTAAGTTTGAAATCGCGCATGGATCCGACGGCCAATATTTTGCGCGGGATCAATGCACGCGCACGCGCGAACCAAGCGCGTATGATCTTCGCCGAAGGGGATGATCCCAGGGTGTTGCGCGCTGCGGTGACGTACCAGCGATCCGGTTTGGGTAAAGCGCTGGTTGTGGGGCGGGCCGATGACGTAAAGGCCAAGCTGACTGCTGCCGGTTTGGAAGACGCCTTTCGCGAGTTAGAGATTGTGAACGCGGCAAATACTACGCATTTGGAGACTTATAAAACGTTCCTTTATGAACGTCTGAAACGCAAAGGTTTTGATAGCAAAGATATCCATCGCCTTGCTGCACGCGACCGTCATGTTTTTGCGTCTTTGATGTTGGCGCACGGACACGGCGATGGCCTTGTTACCGGTGCGACACGCAAATCGGCGCATGTTTTAGAGCGCATCAATTACGTTTTTGACGCCGACGCACAACACGGCGCGGTTGGCATTACTGCAGTTTTGCACAAGGGCCGGATTGTATTTATCGGGGATACTTTGGTGCATGAATGGCCGGACGAGAACGATCTGGCAAACATTGCGGAAAGCGGTGCCAAGGTTGCGCGGCATCTTGGGCTTGAACCGCGTGTGGCTTTTGTAAGCTTTTCAACGTTCGGCTATCCAATTTCCGAACGTGCCGAGAAGATGCAGCGGGCCCCAACCGTTCTTGATAAGCGCGGCGTAAACTTTGAATACGAAGGCGAAATGACTGTCGACGTGGCGTTGAACGCGGAAAGCCAAAAGAACTATCCTTTCTCGCGATTGACGGGTCCGGCGAATATTTTGGTTGTTCCAGCGCGCCACTCAGCAAGCATTTCGGTCAAGCTGATGCAGGAAATGGCAGGCGCGACAGTTATTGGGCCGATTTTGACCGGGCTGGATAAATCCATTCAAATTTGCTCAACTACATCCACGGCCAATGACATTTTGAACATGGCAATTCTGGCGGCCTGTGAGGTCGGTGAATGATTTGGAACCTCGGCTCGATTAACGCGGATAATTTCTACTATCTACGTCATTTGCCAAAAGCTGGTGAAACAATCGCCGCCGAGGAATTTCGACAAGGTTTGGGCGGCAAAGGTGCCAATATGTCGGTCGCCGCCGCCCGTGCCGGGACACGCGTCATGCATATCGGTGCAGTCGGGCCAGACGGCAAATGGGCTGTCGAACGCCTGTTGGAATACGGCGTAGAAACCCAGCATATTCACATGATTAAGATGCCAACGGGACATGCAAACATCTGCGTGGCCGACGATGGTGAAAACTGCATTGTTTTGTTTGCAGGGGCAAATCATGAGGTGAATGATCGGATCATCGGTGCGGCCCTAGCCGAAGCGTCGCCTGGTGATTTTTTGTTGATGCAAAACGAAACTCTGGGACAGGAGTTTGCAGCTCCTACAGCAAAGACCTTGGGACTTCGTGTCGTTTATGCTGCGGCACCATTCGAAGCAGAGGTCGTCGCCGATGTGATGGCCGACGTGGACCTGCTTGTCCTAAATGAGGTTGAGGCAGCTGATTTGGAAAAGGCGCTGGGTCAGTCGCTGGAGCAACTTCCTATCGATGATATCATTGTCACGCTGGGGGCTGATGGGTGTAAATGGGTCTCTAATAAAGGGAAAAGCCAACAGGCCTTCCCCGCTTACCCTGTAACGGCTGTTGATACGACCGGTGCCGGCGATACGTTTACTGGCTATCTGGTTGCAGCACTTGATCGGCGTCTCAGTATGGAAGACGCGATTACTTTGGCAATGCAAGCTGCGGCTTTGATGGTCATGCGCAAAGGAACGGCGGACGTGATCCCGGACCTAAAGGAAATCCAGGATCACAATTTCGACGGCGATCTTAATGGGTAAAAGCGGCTGCTTTGCCCCACAATTGTTTCACGCGTTGGTCGCGACCGCATCCGTTCCGATAGCGTTTATAAGCAACTGACTTCTTAACACCCAAGCCGACGCTGCTGAACGCCAAGCGTTCATCGCTTTTGTAATAATCTTGGTGATATGCATCGGCAGGATAAAATGTCGTCTTGCCTAAAACAGGTGTGACAACGGCCTTGCCCAATGCGGATTGCGCATCTGCTTTGGCTTTTTCGGCTGCAGCCTTTTGCGCTCCGCCATTGGCAAATATCGCTGTGCGATAGGTGTCTCCACGGTCGCAGAATTGGCCACCAGCATCCGTTGGATCGACTGATCGGAAGAACATCGCCAACAGTTGATCCGCGCTGACAACCGCAGGGTCATACTGGATCTGCGCCGCTTCATAGTGCCCGGTACCGCCTGCGACGACCTGTTTATAAGTCGGATTCTTAGTCGTTCCACCGGCAAATCCGGAAATGACTTCTTTCACGCCCTTGACGCTTTCGAAATCGGATTCAACGCACCAAAAACATCCACCAGCGACCAAAAGCGTCTCGGTTCCAGCTGCTTTTGCGCTGGTTCCTTGCACAATCAAACCCAAAGCAATGGTCGTGGACAGCGCAATCATCTTTAGATTGTTAGAAATACTCATGATCTTTCTCCTCGATTAGAAAACGGTGACGCGGTTCGCGCTTTGGTGCAACACACAGCTTTGCAAGGTCACGCGCTAGTGATTTGAATTTCAGGGTTGGCGCGGACTGGCGAAGTTCTTAGCGTCACATTGAAAAGGGGATTTCAGATGCAAGATCACGTAACCACACACCAAGCCGAAGAAGACGCGCGCAACGACGAGATTTTGATTTACCTTAATGGTCAAGTTGTTCCGAAAGCGCAGGCCATGGTCAGCGTTTATGACAGCGGGTTTATGCTTGGCGATGGCATCTGGGAGGGGCTTCGCCTGTATGACGGGTGCTGGGCCTTTATGGACGAACACTTTGATCGACTATTCGAGGCGTCAAAGGCCATCGACTTGGATATTGGTATGTCCCGCGAAAACTTAATTTCGGCCTTGTTAGAGACACAAAAGGCGAACGGGATGTCAACGGACGCTCATGCACGTTTAATGATAACCCGCGGCGTAAAAAAACGGCCATTCCAGCATCCGTCGCTGTCGCAATCCGGCCCGACGATAACGATTATAATGGAACATTCGCGTCCTAGCATCCCGCGACCTATCCGTTTAGCAACGGTGCCCCATCTGCGCGGCTTGCCAATGACGCAAGACCCCAAGTTGAACAGTCACTCCAAGCTAAATTGTATCCTTGCCTGTATTGCTGCTGAAAAGGCAGGCGCGGATGAGGCGCTGATGCTTGATATCAATGGGTTTGTGAACACGACCAACGCCTGTAACTTTTTCATCGTGCGCAAAGGGGCGGTTTGGACCAGTACTGGAGATTACTGCATGAACGGGATAACGCGGCAAAAGGTGATTGATCTGTGTCGCGCGAATGACATCCCAGTGTTCGAGCGAAACTTTTCCCTCGTCGACACATATGGCGCGGATGAGGCGTTTTTGACGGGTACTTTTGGCGCTCAAACCCCTGTCGCATCCATTGATGGGCGCAAGATTGGGACAGGAGATATGGGGCCGATAACTCAGCGATTGCGAGATCTTTACAAGGGTTTGATCAAGCGGGAGTGCGCCTGATGCGTATCGCAATGTGGTCCGGCCCGCGCAACCTGAGTACGGCAATGATGTACAGCTTTGGCAATCGTGCTGACTTTACCGTGATGGACGAACCTTTTTACGCGGCTTTTTTACAGGCTACGGGTGACGACCACCCAATGCGGGACGAAATTCTTTCAGCCCATGAAATCGATCCTCAGCGGGTTGGTGGACTTTGCGCTCAACCGGGCAGGCCGCATATGTATATGAAACACATGCCCCATCATATGTTGGATGGTTTCCCGATGGATTGGGCCAAGGATTGCGTAAACGTCCACCTGATCCGGCATCCTGCCCGTGTCATTGCCAGCTATATTGCGAAACGCGAAGCACCCAGTTTTGCTGACATCGGTTTTGGTCAACAAACTGAATTGTTTGAGAAGATTGGCGGCCTGGTAATAGATTCGGCTGATATCCGCGCCGACCCCGAAGGGATGTTGCGCCGACTATGTAAGATAATCAATTTGCCGTTTGACCCTGCGATGCTCAATTGGACATCAGGTGCGCGGCCCGAAGATGGGGTTTGGGCGTCTCATTGGTACGGAGCTGTACACAACAGCACAGGTTTCGCGGGGCCCGAGGGGCCACTTCCAGTACTTGAGGGTAACGCGAAAGCCTTGGTGGAGGAAGCTTTGCCTCATTATTATACACTTCATGACCAGCGTATTATGTGATTTCTTGAGAGGCATATCCAACGGCGTTGTCAGCGCTGAAAATGCAATGGAAAGCGTTAATGGCTGGATGGTTGTTCATCGTACAGACGCAGACATGAAGACAGGCGTGTTTGAGTAGCTACATGTGCCAAAGGAGAGTGCTGGAACAAGCGATACGGAAAGCTTGTGCTGGCAATTACTACTGGTGATCAAGCACTGATCAAATAGATAGAAGGCCCGCACAGATATCACACCGTACGGGCCTGCTTCATTCCTAGAACTCAGCCTTTCAGGCGTTTATCACGGGCAGCCAGCAGTTTCAGACGCAAGGCGTTCAACTGGATAAAGCCGGCGGCGTCTTTTTGATCGTAGGCACCAGCATCGTCTTCGAAAGTCACATGCGCTTCGGAATAGAGCGAATGATCAGACCAACGGCCCACAGTACGGGCGTGGCCCTTGTATAGCTTCAAGCGCACGGTGCCGGTTACATGGGTTTGTGATGCGTCAATTGCGGCCTGCAGCATGGTGCGCTCGGGGCTGAACCAGAAGCCGTTATAGATCAGTTCAGCATAGCGTGGCATCAATTCGTCTTTCAAATGCATCGCGCCACGGTCCAATGTGATCGATTCGATCCCGCGGTGGGCCTCCAGCAACAAAGTGCCCCCAGGCGTTTCATATATCCCGCGCGATTTCATTCCGACAAAACGACCTTCGACCAGGTCAAGACGGCCACAGCCATGTTTGCCACCCAGTTCGTTCAGCTTGGTCAAGATCGTCGCTGGCGACATCGCTTCACCGTTTATGCTGACGGCATCGCCGCGCTCGAACCCGATCTCTACGTATTCTGGCGTGTCTGGAGCGTCTTCAGGTGCAACTGTGCGCTGATACACATACTCAGGCGCGTCGACGGCGGGATCCTCCAGAACCTTACCCTCGGACGACGTATGCAGCAGGTTCGCGTCAACGCTAAAAGGTGCTTCGCCACGCTTGTCTTTAGCAACCGGAATTTGGTTTTTTTCGGCAAATTCAAGCAGCTTGGTTCGGCTGGTCAAATCCCATTCCCGCCATGGCGCAATTACCTTGATATCGGGGTTCAGCGCATAGGCCGCCAATTCGAATCTGACCTGATCATTTCCCTTGCCGGTCGCGCCGTGGGCGACAGCATCAGCCCCGGTCTCTGCAGCGATTTCAACCAAGCGCTTGGAAATCAATGGCCGGGCGATGGACGTGCCAAGCAAGTATAGCCCTTCGTACAGGGCATTGGCGCGGAACATCGGAAATACGAAATCGCGCACGAATTCTTCGCGCACGTCTTCGATGTAAATCTCGGAGGCACCCATCATTTCGGCTTTGGCGCGGGCTGGCTCTAGCTCTTCGCCTTGGCCCAGATCGGCGGTGAATGTCACCACCTCGCAACCGTATTCGGTTTGCAGCCATTTCAGGATAATCGACGTATCAAGCCCACCGGAATAGGCGAGCACAACTTTTTTGGGCGCGGACATTATATTTCCTTTGCGGTTTGCATCGCGAGGTAGCGGGTTTTACAGGCGTGAGCAAGATTGAAGGCTCCGTTGACCGTTGGTGTTGGGGGCCGTATCGAAGGATATTCACGTTATGAGGCAGATGATGACCGAAAGTTTCCAGATATTGGCGCGGAATGCGACCAAAGCAATGCGTGACGTGT
Organism: Sulfitobacter sp.; assembly: GCA_026421135.1. Lineage (GTDB taxonomy): Bacteria > Pseudomonadota > Alphaproteobacteria > Rhodobacterales > Rhodobacteraceae > Sulfitobacter. The sequence continues at coordinate 9,662 of JAPKCR010000022.1, forward strand.
TCACCCCGACACCGTTGATGCGCAATGATCATCTGTCAGAAAGATACGGCGCTGACATTTGGCTCAAGCGCGAAGACCTAAGCCCGGTTCGCTCTTACAAGCTGCGCGGGGCGTTTAATGCCATGCGTAAGGTAATTCCGGAAAAAACCGTCTTTGTCTGTGCCAGTGCTGGAAACCATGCGCAGGGCGTTGCGTTTATGTGCAGTCATTTTGGGGTAAAAGGTGTAATTTTTATGCCTGTGACCACGCCCCAACAGAAAATCCAGAAAACCAAGATATTTGGCGGTTCGCAGATAGAAGTACGATTGGTCGGCGACTATTTCGACAAAACGCTGTCGGCGGCGCAAGATTTTTGTGCCAAGGAGGGCGCGCATTTTCTGTCGCCGTTTGATGATGAAGACGTCATCGAAGGGCAGGCATCTGTCGCGGTCGAGATTGAAGAACAGTTGGGGCGCGTTCCCGATCATATCATCTTACCCGTTGGTGGGGGCGGATTGTCATCCGGCATTTTCAGCTATTTTGGCAGCGCCTGCCGCTATACCTTTGTCGAACCGAAAGGCGCACCAAGTTTGGCCCGCGCTCTGGCAGAAGGTTCACCCGTCGACATCTCGCCGATCAACAGTTTTGTGGATGGGGCAGCGGTCGCAAAAATTGGCCAGCGAAATTTTGAACGGCTCAAGGGCGTTGATCCGAAAGACGTGATAAGTCTGGTAGAAGACCGGATATGCGTGACCATAATTGAAATGCTGAATGTTGAAGGTATCGTGCTTGAGCCAGCAGGGGCCTTATCGATCGAGGCACTGGGAGAGGTTGCCGAGCAGATCAAAGGCAAAACCGTTGTTTGTGTCGCATCAGGTGGAAATTTCGATTTTGAACGCCTGCCTGAGGTCAAGGAGCGTGCGCAGCGATACTCTGGTGTGAAAAAATACTTCATCCTGCGCATGCCTCAGCGCCCCGGTGCGCTAAAGGACTTTTTGAATCTCCTTGGCCCCGATGATGATATCTGCCGGTTTGAATACCTAAAAAAATCGGCCCGCAACTTTGGTTCTGTACTAATCGGGATTGAAACACGCAGCCCTGACAGTTTCGGCCCTTTCCTGATGCAGTTAAAAGAAGCCGGTTTCACCTATACTGATATCACCAATGACGAAACTTTAGCCCAGTTTGTACTGTAACTTTATTCGTTTAGCGCGCTGGGCAATTCGGCGATGAATTTACCTTTTGATGCATCATAGGCCATAAGAAGTGCTGGAATATCTACCTGATCAGCACGCCCCGCTGCTGAATTCGCTTCCCCGCGTTGGCAATGTTCGGAAAAGGTTGAAAACCCGAGGTTCAGCGCGCTTCCCTTAAGAAAGTGCAAATCGTCGCCCAGTGTTTTCAGGTCGGGCGTTGTTCGAAGCCGTTCGATTACGTCTTCTACCTCGTCTATAAAGATTTCGACGATCTCTTCAAATTCATCCTTTCCAACGTCATCACGCAAGGTGTTGACCTGTGCCCAGTCGATCATTGTGCAACCTCCATTCAGATAGATTGATACAAGATGGGGGTTAACGGGACGTAGGCGTAAGGCAAATTTTTGTTCAACTTTTAGCCTTCATGCGTTGTTAAATAATCGTGCATTAGGGCGGTGTTTTCAACTTGTGAAATGCTTATTTTAGATGCCCCAAAGCCAGCAAATTTCAGATCAGGTGCAGCGTTCTGGCGTGATGCAGCTTGCGATGGTCGTGGACGATAGCAAGCTACAACGCCGCATTCTTAGCGCGTCTTTAAAGAAATGGGGGTTCGAGGTAGTTGAGGCCGCATCAGGACCCGACGCTATCGAGAAGTGCAAAGAACGACTGCCTGATCTGGTCCTCAGTGATTGGGTGATGCCCGGGATGTCCGGCCTGCAATTTTGCCGCGAATTCCGCATGTTGTCTGAAACGCAGTATGGTTATTTTATTTTACTTACCTCGAAAAGCGAGAAGGCCGAAGTCGCCAAGGGCTTGGACAGCGGCGCGGATGATTTCCTTAG
>JAPKCR010000492.1 GCA_026421135.1 Sulfitobacter sp.
CGCAGAAGTCAATATTCAGGAAGTAACCTCGCCCGGTGGGCTGAAGGCATGGCTGGTCGAAGAACCATCTATCCCGTTTGTAGCACTGGATCTGCGGTTTCGGGGCGGGGCGTCTCTTGAGGGGGCGGACAAACGCGGCGCGATCAATTTGATGACAGCACTGCTGGAAGAGGGCGCGGGCGATCTGGATGCACGCGAATTTGCGCGGGCATCGGAAGGACTGGCGACCAGCTTTCGATTCAGCGTCGATGACGATGCGCTGGCTGTGTCGGCGCGGTTTTTGACCCAAAACCAAGACGCATCTGTGGCGCTTTTGAAAGAAGCGCTGCAAAATCCCCGCTTCGGCGCAGAGGCGATCGACCGTGTGCGAGGTCAGGTTCTCTCAGGTATCAGATCTAGTGAAAAAGACCCTAATGATATTGCCCGCAAAACCATGGATAGTTTGCTGTATGGCGATCACCCGTATGGCTCGTCGCTCAGCGGGACAGTCGAGACTGTCACGGCATTGACCCGTGATGATCTGGTTGCGGCCCATGCCGATATTTTGGCCCGTGATCGTATATTTATCAGCGCTGTGGGGGACATCACACCGCAACAGTTAGGCCTATTGCTGGATGATTTGCTTGGCGGACTGCCGGACAAAGGCGCGCCGATGCCCGCTGCTGCCGAAGTGACCATTCCGGCCGGAGTGACAGTCGTTGATTTTCCGACCCCGCAATCCGTGGCGATCCTTGCGCAAAAAGGGATCAAGCAGAAAGACGATGACTGGTTCGCGGCAACTGTGATGAACCAAGTGTTGGGTGGCGGATCGTTTGAAAGCCGGCTGATGGATGAGGTGCGCGAAAAGCGCGGGCTGACCTATGGTGTTTATTCTTATCTGGTTCCGATGGACTTGGCCGAGACCTATCAAGGCTCGGTCAGTTCGGCCAATGATCGCATCGGCGAAGCAATTAGTGTGATCCGCGACGAATGGGTCAAGATGGCAGAAAGCGGCGTGACACAGCAAGAGTTGGACGACGCCAAGACCTATATCACCGGGTCATATCCCCTGCGCTTTGACGGCAACCAGCGCATCGCGAGTATTTTGGTGGGTATGCAAATGCTGGACCTTCCCATCGACTACATCCCCACCCGCAATGACAAAGTCAAAGCAGTGACCTTGGAAGACGTAAAACGGGTCGCGGGCGAGTTGCTGGATCCCGATGGTTTGGCTTTCGTCGTCGTGGGGCAGCCTGAAGACCTTGAAACGATAGCGGGCAACTAAGCTGATCTGGAATTGAGGCACTTGCGCACCGCATGACGTTTTGCCGGACCCATTGGGTCCAGCTTGCCATTGGTGAGGAAGTTCTCGATCCAGAGAGGAAGTTCGGATCTATTCGCCGTAGGGAATCCAGATGTTTTTGACCTCGGTTGAGGCCTGAAGGAACGCGTGGCCTTCCCCGTCTTTGGTGGGCCAATCCCGCGCGTTGCCATTGTTAACCCAAGTGCGCTTCAGATTTTGCGCCGACGCCTTTTCAATTAGCGGGCTTAGCGGTTCGGCACCAAAGCTCCACACGGCATCAACGTCCATATGACGTGCCAGCGTTTCCGCAAGGTCAGTATGCGGTCCGGTCAAAATGTTGACCACGCCAGCAGGGACATCAGAAGTCTCAAGAACTTGGACAAAGTCTGTCGCAGACAGCGGGAATGGTGTGCTGGCAGCCAGAATGATGCGGTTTCCCATGGCGATGGCCGGGGCCATGCACGAGATCAGCCCAAGCAAGGGGTATTCATCCGGGCAAATTGCGCCAATCACCCCAACCGGTTCATTCATGGCCAGAGCAGCGCCACGCAGCGGGGCACCGTGAATTTTTCCGTCATATTTGTCGGCCCAAGCTGCGTAGGTGAACAAACGGTTGATTGACGCTGCGACTTCTTTCTCGCCGGTTCTGCCGCCTTGCATGGCATCAAGCCTTTCTGCGAACTCACCCGAGCGCGCGGCTAGATTCTCGGCAATATAATAGAGGATTTGCGCGCGCAGATGGCCTGTCGTCTTGCTCCATCCTTTGGCGGCATGAGCGGCTTCAACGGCGTTGCGCACATCCTTGCGACCTGCCAGTGAGACGTGACCTAAGAGGCCGCCTGACTTGCCATAGATCGGGGCGGATTGACCTCCATCAGGACGTGCTTGTTTACCACCGATATAAAGCTTTGCCGTGCGGTCGATCCCACCTTCCGGGCTCCCTTTCCCCTTCATCGAAGTGGGTGTCTTGAGGGGCTTGGGATCTCCCTTCGGCTTGGTATAGGCGGCGAGGCCTTCCCAACCCCCTTCGCGGCCGAAACCGCTTTCGCGCACGCCACCAAATCCGACCGCCGCATCAAGCATATTTGTGCCGTTAATCCAGACAACGCCCGCCACCAACTTGGGCGCAATATCGAGGGCAAGATTGATGTTCTCGGACCAAATGGTTGCCGCGAGGCCATAGCGGGTGTTGTTTGCAATTGCGACCGCTTCATCGGGTGTGCGGAAAGTCGTCGCAACCAGAACGGGGCCAAAGATTTCTTCTTGCATTAGCGTGTCGGCGGGATGCAAGCCGGTGATGAGGGTGGGCGGATAAAAGCAACCGCTCTCTGGTACGCTGCCCGCGGTAAACACATCGCCAGTGCTGTTTGATGCGACCATGTCCGTTACCCGTTGCACCTGCACAGGATCAACCAATGCACCAACGTCAATTGACTTGTCCAAAGGGCTGCCAACGCGCAGCTTTTCCATACGGGTGCGCAGTTTTGCATAAAAGCGATCGGCAATAGGTTCGTGGACCAACAGCCGCGACCCTGCGCAGCAAACCTGCCCCTGATTGAACCAGATTGCATCAACAAGACCCTCAACGGCAGAATCCATATCGGCATCATCGAAAACAATGTAGGGGGATTTCCCCCCTAGTTCGAGGGTCAGCGCCTTGCCGCTGCCTGCGGTTTCTTCGCGGATGCGTCGGCC
>JAPKCR010000493.1 GCA_026421135.1 Sulfitobacter sp.
CGTCACCACCAAGGGATGCGCGCAACGTCGGGTCTTTCACGCCTGTTCTCCTTCGTTTTTCCAAGTAAACTCTGGCGGTTTGGGGGTTGGGCCCCAATTAGAACCACGCATCATCCACGCCCTCTAAGTCTGGGATCTGCCCAACGATAGCTTAGATCGGTGATTATATTGGCAACCACCACCATTGCGGCCGCGAAAAACAGCACGCCCAGAACCGTTGGATAATCCCGACGCAGAATGGAATCAAACGCCAACCGCCCCATGCCGGGCCAGTTAAACACCGTCTCGACAAGCAGCGCGCCCGAAATGAGGTTGCCAAACTGCAACCCTGCAACAGTCAATATCGGCAAGGCGGCGTTGCGCAGGGCGTGTTTGAACAGCACAGACCTTTCCGTTGCGCCTTTGGCCCGCGCGGTTCGGATATAGTCGGACCCCAACACATCCATCATCGACGCACGCGACAGCCGCGCATATTGCGCCAGATAGATGATTGCGAGGGTAAAGGCAGGCAGCACAAGATGATGAGCCACGTCAACAATCTGGGTGAAAACACCAGCATCGCGCAGCCGGACCGAGCGCATCCCCTCCACCGGAAAAATTGGGAAGACAGACGCAAACAGGATCACCAGCATTATTCCGGTCCAGAATACCGGGACAGCATAGCCGATAGTGGCAAAGATAGACACAAACCCTGACAAAGGACCATTAGGTTTTCGTGCCGCAATCACACCCAGAAAAACGCCAATCACAATCGACAGTATTTGCGCTGTAAGCACCAACAAGATCGTCGGCCCGACCCGCGCCGAGATCAGCTTGGCCACCGGCTGGTTGAAAAAGAAGCTTTCGCCCAGATTTCCCTGAGCGACATTGGCAAGATATATCCAGAGCTGCGTCAGCAGGGGTTTGTCCAACCCGTAGTCGGCGCGGATGGCGGCCAACATATCGGCATCAATCCCGCCCATCTCGCCCGCGATCACAACCGCTGGGTCGCCCGGTGCCAGCCGGATCAGCAGAAAATTCAGCACAACCACGCCCAGCATCAGCAGCAGGCCATAAATGATGCGTCGGATGAAAAACGATGCCGTCATGAGGGGGAAGTCACTTTCGCTTGCAAAGGCAGCGGTCGGGGGCGATTTGCGCCGCCCCCGGATCAGGTCATCAGATCAGTCGGCTATCTCGACCAGATCCATTGGGTGCATAGTGCCCCAGATACCTTTTGGCGGGTTGACCAGCTTGGAGTTATAAGCCGTGTGATAAGGTGTCGCGTTGATCCAATAGATCGGCAGATCTTGGGCGACGATCTGCTGGAACTCGGCGTAAAGCGCTTTGCGCTTGTCCATGTCCAACTCGACTGCGGCAGCGTTCAGCAGTTCGTCCACCTTTGGATTGGCATAGGATTGCGTGTTCGACCAAATCACCCCTTTGATGATGTTGTCGCTAAGATACGTGCGATGCACACCAATCACTGGATCACCCCAGTTGAACACAACATCCATCGACAGTTCGAAATCATGGCTGGCAACGCGACCGGCCCAAGTTGGAAAGTCGGGTGCAGCGCGAACGGTTACATCAATGCCGATTTTTTTGAGCTGGGATTTCATGTACTCCGCGACCGATTGCTGCTGCTCTTTAGGGCCAGGGATATAGTCGATGGTCAATTCCATCCCTTCGGCAAACCCTGCTTCAGCCATCAGCGCATTGGCTTTTTCCAAATCCACGTCATAGGCTTCGATCGTTTCGTCAAAAAAGGGCGAGCTTTCGATGATTGGCCCGCGTTGCGGTGACGATACACCACGGTGCAACGCCTTGGTTATAAACTCGCGATCCACGGCATAGCCGATGGCTTGGCGCACCCGCACATCGCTTAGCTTGGGTGATTCAGTGTTGAACGCCAGCCAGTTGATCGGACCTACTGCAGCATAGCCATCGGCGGTAACCTCAAGCGCATCCACATCCGACAGACGCTTGATCTCCTGCGCACCGGCCATGAATGGATAGATATCAGCCTCGCCATTCTCCATCGCGATCAGCAATGCGGATGGGTCTTTGATGATGCGAATAATGATTTCGTCCAGCTTCGGGCGGCCTTCGATAAAAAAGTTCGGGTTCTTTTTCATGACGATGGCTTCACCTGCGGTGAATTCCTCCAGCATGAACGGGCCAGAACCAATAGGTGCGGAATTTGCCGGATGGCTTTTGATATCCTGTCCGTCGCCGTAAATATGTTTGGGCAAGATCGGGGCCAGTGCAGGCGACATCGCTAATAGCAGGGCAGGGTGCGGCTGGCTTAATTTGATCACCGCTGTCAGTGGGTCGGGGGTTTCGATCGTTTCGACCGGGGCGAACATGGATTTGAACGGGTGGTTTTCCTTGATCGTCATGATCGAAAACGCAACGTCTTCTGACGTGACTGGTTTGCCATCATGGAATGTCGCGTTGTCGACAAGGTTCAGCGTGACGCTTAGGCCATCCTCGGACACCTCCCAGCTTTTCGCCAGATAGGGCTGAGGTTCCCAATTCTCGTCATAGCGCATGGGGGATGCAAAGATCTGCGTCGATGGCACCGCAGTCGCGATACCTGACTGAACAGCGCCATTCAAATGGCGTGGTACCTGGCTTGAGGCGATGACAAGCGTACCGCCTTCGGCAAAAACAGGCGCTGCGCCAAGGGTGACAGTGGCGATAGCAGCGGCCCCCATCAATCTGGAAAAAATCGACATGTGTTGAACTCTCCAAGTTTGTTCTGACATTATGCCTAGAAGGCTAGCCAGAACGCTTAGTACAGAAAACAGTGTTTAATGTGCCGACTAAATCCATTGAATGAGGTTAGCCCCCTTGGGCTGGCCGCAATTCCAAGCTGTCAAATTGCCCCTCATGAACCAAATCATCCGAGATTTGCAGCACCGCCTGTAACACTGCTGATTTCTCGTTTCCGGCACTATACGCAACGCCAAAGTTGGGTTCTTCTAGGGCGCC
>JAPKCR010000494.1 GCA_026421135.1 Sulfitobacter sp.
CCGCGAATCAGTTGGGTATCGACCGGGCGAAAAGGCGGTTGTTGCCGATACGGACTTTGGCAAAGTGGGGATGACCATCTGCTATGATGTGCGTTTTCCGATGTTATATCAGGCGCTGGCAAGTGCGGGCGCTAATATTCTGACGATGCCAGCCGCGTTTTCACCGGTCACCGGTGTCGCTCATTGGCATACGCTGCTGCGGGCGCGGGCAATTGAAACAGGATGTTTTGTGCTGGCCCCAGCGCAAACCGGCGAACATCTAAGTGAAACGAACCAGACACGGTTTACATATGGGCATTCACTGGCGGTCGCCCCTTGGGGCGAAGTGATCTTGGATGCTGGAGAGACCCCTGGCGTCTATCTGTTCGAAATGGATATGGACCGCCTTGCCGAGGCACGCCACCGCGTGCCAAGCCTTGCCAACCGTCGTGATTTTCAGGCACCTTAATAAAGATATGACTGAAAACCGAAATTCACTCGCGATTACTTTGATCAGCGAACTGCTGTCTGCGGATCAAAGGATGCGTAACCGTCTGACGCGGGTGCTGCCTAAGGGCATGGAAATTTCGCATTTTTCGGTGCTAAACAATCTGGCTTGGCATGACGGGGAAAAAACACCTGCGCAGTTGGCCGAAACATTCAATGTTACACGGGGTGCCATGACAAACACCCTGAACAAGCTGCTTTTCGCAGGATATGTGCATATTCGGCCAGATTGGGATGATGCCCGCCGCAAGATGGTGGCGATCAGTCCTGCAGGGCGAAATGCCCGTGATGATGCCATTCGCTCGATTACGCCCCTGATTAATAATGTAGCGGATGAATTGGGAGAAGATCAGGTGCGTGCCACCCTCGAAACTTTGCGGGCATTGCGCAGACATTCCGAGGATTTAGTCGTTTTCCGGCAACAGCCCGTTAAGTGGGCTTTGTGCTGGCGGTCACATAGTTCACGCTAAGGTCGCGGTCAGATAGGCTCCATGACCACGTGATCGGGTTAAATACAAACCCCTTGCGATCGACCGGGGTTAGCCAGCGTTGCGTAACAGATCGAACAATTCGTCTGGCGTAATGAATTTTGACCAATCATGTGTGCCCTTTGGCAGCCAACGCATAACGTGTTCAGCCCCGACAATCGCCATCATAAAGGATTTTGGATTACGGTTGAGGGTCGAACAGATATGTAATCCTCCGGGCTTCAACAATTGGCGACAGGCGGTCAGGAAATCGATGGGGGAGGCAACATGCTCGACAACCTCCATGTTCATAACAACATCGAATTGCTCACCAGCTTCGGCCAGCGCTTCGGCTGTCGTGTGGCGATAGTCGATGGTCAGGCCGGATTGTTCAGCATGAACTTGTGCCACTGGAATGTTGCGTTCGGCTGCATCGGCACCAACAACATTAGCCCCCAGACGCGCCATAGGTTCAGACAAAAGCCCGCCACCGCAGCCGATATCAAGGATCCGAAGTCCCTTGAACGGGAGGGGTGTCTTTAGATCGCGGTCAAACTCGCCTGCAATCTGGCTGGTGATATAATCCAGTCTGCATGGGTTCAGCATGTGAAGGGGTTTGAATTTGCCATTCTCGTCCCACCATTCGGCGGCCATGGCCTGAAACTTTTCAATCTCGGCGGGGTCAACGGTGTTTAGTGGCGCTTGCATTCTGATCTCTCTGTGCTCTTTTATGTCCAAAGACTATATAGGGCTGTAATGGACAAATTCCCGGACCAAAAGCGCGCAGTGCAATATCTTTATCCCCCCGTTGATCCATTTGATCAGCGGATGCTGGACGTAGGCGATGGTCATAGTGTGTATTTCGAGCAATGCGGAAACCCCAGAGGGATACCCGTTGTCGTGCTGCATGGTGGTCCCGGTGGTGGCTGCAGTCCGTCGATGCGGCGTTATTTCGACCCCAAAAAATACCACATTATTCTTTTTGATCAGCGCGGTTGTGGGCGGTCCAGACCGTTTGCTTCGGTCACCAATAACACGACTTGGGATCTGGTTTCCGACATCGAGCGTATTCGCTCAGCGCTGGGCATCGAGAAATGGATCGCCTTTGGCGGCAGCTGGGGCGCGACGCTTGCGTTGATCTATGCTCAGGCTCATCCCGACCGCGTGCGCAACATAGTTTTACGCGGTGTATTTATGATGACCCAAACGGAGCTGGATTGGTTTTACGGGGGCGGCGCTGGCAAATTTTGGCCGGATTTATGGGCGCGTTTTGTGAAGCTGATTCCAATTGATGAGCGCGATGATTTGATTGCAGCCTATCATCGGCGGCTGTTCTGCGGCGACATGCAGACCGAAATTAAGTACGGCAAGGCTTGGGCAGCATGGGAAAATGCGCTTGCGTCAATCCATTCATCTGGTGGCATGCACGAAGGGCCGGGCGAATATTCGCGCACCTTTTCGAGACTCGAGAATCACTATTTCACAAATGCGGGTTTTCTTGAGTTTGATGGGCAAATTCTTGCCCATGTTCCGCGCATCGCCCATATTCCTGGCGTCATCGTTCAGGGACGCTATGATATGATTTGCCCTCCAACCAGCGCCTATCATCTTGCGCAGGCTTGGCCGAATGCCGAACTAAAGATGGTGCGTGATGCTGGTCATGCCTTGTCAGAGCCGGGGATCAGTGCAGAATTGGTGCGCACGATGGATAGGATTGCCGCCCAATGACTAAAACCCGTTCCTTGATGGATCGCCGTGCGCTGTTTGCTACGGGTGCTGCTGCGGCTTTGCTCGCAGCAACAGGCGTGTCTGCCGTCGCGATGCCTAAACCGGGCGGGCGGTTCCGCATGGCGCTTTCGGGGGCGCAGCGCAACGACAGTTGGGTTCATGGCAATGGCCTATTTATGAAGGTTGCACGCCAAGGGTTGATATATGACACCCTGACCGAGGTGGCTGCCGACGGGACTTTGCGTGGTGAATTGGCGACCGATTGGCAGGGGTCGGATGACGGCCGGGTTTGGA
>JAPKCR010000495.1 GCA_026421135.1 Sulfitobacter sp.
GTTGCTGATGGCTGACGAAATCAACCGCGCCTCGCCACGCACGCAGTCTGCTTTGTTGCAAGCGATGCAGGAAAAGACTGTCACAGTGGCGGGCCAAGACCGCCCCCTTGGCAAACCTTTTCACGTCCTCGCCACGCAAAACCCGATCGAGCAGGAGGGCACTTATCCCCTACCCGAAGCGCAACTTGACCGTTTTCTGGTTCAGATAGACGTAGCCTATCCCGACCGCGCGACAGAACGCGATATTTTGATAGCCACCACCGGCGATAGTGATGCGCAGTCTACGCAGGTCTTTTCCAGTGGCGAACTTTTGGCTGCGCAAACCCTGCTTCGCCGTATGCCGGTCGGTGACAGCGTTGTCGAAATGATCCTCGACCTCGTCCGCGCCTTCCGACCCGAAGAAGCCGACGCAAGCGCGCGGGTGCGTGAAACTGTTGCTTGGGGCCCCGGCCCACGTGCGGCCCAGGCCTTGATGTTGACCGTGCGCGCCCGCGCCTTGTTGCAGGGGCGTCTGGCACCCTCCGCTGAAGATGTGATTGATATGGCCCGTCCCGTGCTTAGCCATCGCATGGCGCTGAACTTTGCTGCACGTGCACGAGGCGACAGTTTGGCCGACCTGATTGATACAACCGCAGCCAGCTTGACCGGGAAAAAGGCCGCAGCGTGAACACCCCCACAACCCTTCGCGCCAATGCCGAAGATCAGGCAGCCCGTTTTCCGGACCTTCTGGCGCGGGCGGAACATCTGGCGGGTGCCGTGTTACTGGGTGCGCACGGGCGACGACGCGCAGGCGTTGGCGATGATTTTTGGCAGTATCGCCCTGCACAGATAGGTGACAGCCGCCGACAGATTGATTATCGACGTTCAGCGATGGGCGATCAGGAATTTGTGCGCGAACGCGAATGGCAAATTGCCCAATCCGTCATGTTATGGGTTGATCAAGGGGCCTCCATGCGGTTTTCGTCAGACACGAAGCTTCCGCAAAAGATTGATCGCGCGCGGTTGTTGGGGCTTGCTATTGCGATCATGCTGCAACGGGGCGGCGAACGCGTAGGCCTCACAGGTACTGCGCTGCCCCCCCGGTCTGGCAGACCGCAAATACTTCGCTTGGCAGAACTGTTTTGCCAAGATGATCCTGCTGACTACGCCCCTCCCGAACACCGATTAATGATCCCCCATGCACGTGCCCTGTTTATTTCGGATTTCATGGGCGATCTTGACGGGGTGACCCTTGCCCTTACGAAAGCCGCCGATCGTGGCGTTCGCGGGGTTCTGTGCCATCTGCTGGACCCGTCAGAGGAAGCATTCCCATTTACGGGCAGAACCATATTTCAAAGCATCGGCGGCACGCTAAGCCACGAAACACTTAAGGCCAGTGATTTGAAATCCCGCTATCTCGAGCGCCTTGCCGAACGCAAATCCGAGCTTCAGCGCCTGTGTGCGTTGACCGGTTGGCATTATGGCCTGCATCACACCAATACCTCCGCGCAATCAGCGCTTTTATGGCTTTATTCGGCGCTGGATACGCGTGCGGGGGTGGCAGCATGATGATTTTAGGCGGCATCGGTTTTTCCGCTCCCTGGCTTTTGCTGGGGCTTTTTGCGCTACCTATACTTTGGCTCATCCTGCGGGCCGTCCCCCCTGCACCGATCCGCCAAAGGTTTCCCGGTGTCGCACTTCTATTGGGCCTAAAGGATGACGAAAGCGTTTCTGACCGGACGCCGTGGTGGCTGCTTGTTTTGCGAATGCTTGCCGTTGCCGCGATTATCATCGGGCTTGCCGGGCCAATTCTGAACCCACAAGAACAACAGGCCGACGGTTCCGGCCCTCTGCTAATCGTGTTGGATGGGTCATGGGCCGGTGCCACCCGTTGGCAGCAACAATCCGAAGTGATTGACGCGCAACTGACCCGCGCCGCCCGCGCCAATCGCACCGTAGGTTTTCTGACCCTCACCCGCCCCGAAGAACCCGCCTTCCAATCCGCAGATGCGTGGCGCACACGGCTTGCTGGTTTGCAGCCCGCGCCGTGGCAACCTTCGGATGCTGACATTATTCGCGCGATTGAAATATCCGAGACACTAAACGGTTTCGATACACTTTGGTTCAGCGACGGCTTGGACTATGCAAGCCGCCAGAACATGCTGGATGCGCTGCAAAACCAGGGTACCGTCGAAGTTTATCAAACCGGTGCAAATGTGCTGGCGATGGCCCCCGCCAGCTACAAGGATGGTGCTATCACATTGACGGTCAGACGTGTCGTTACCGGTGCCGCCCGCGAGGTTACATTGAACGCTCAAGGCCGTGATCCGGCCGGAAACGCACGCGTTCTGGCTACTGTCCCCGCGCAGTTTGAAGATGGTTCGACCGAAACATTCGCCGCTCTTTCGCTGCCAGCCGAATTGCGCGCAAGGATCACACGGTTTGATATCGCAGGACAGCGATCAGCAGGTGCTACAACGTTGGTGGATGATGGATTGCGCCGTCGCGAAGTTGCCTTGATCTCCAGTCGTGAAAACCGCGAGGGACTAGAGCTGCTATCCCCTCTGCACTACATCGAACAAGCACTTGCTCCGACCGCCGATATTATTGGCGGGTCCCTTGCCGAGATCCTGCCCGCCAACCCCGATGTGATTGTTCTGGCCGACATCGCAACCCTGTCTAAGGCCGAACAAGCCCCCCTGCAAAAATGGATCGAGGCTGGCGGTATGTTGGTTCGATTTGCAGGCCCTCGCATTGCCGCGAGTGATATATCACGCGATACCGAAGACCCGTTGATGCCCGTTCGCCTTCGGGCCGGTGGCCGCAGCGTTGGTGGCGCAATGAGTTGGGGAGAGCCGAAATCGCTGGATAGTTTCCGCGAGTCGTCGCCTTTCTTCGGGCTTGAAGTGCCCCAAGACGTGTTGGTGTCCGCTCAAGTAGTTGCCCAGCCTGACCCTACCCTCGCAGACCGCGTCATCGCATCGCTGAGCG